>DATNQR010000259.1:0-2644 GCA_036703905.1 Thermosynechococcaceae cyanobacterium | reverse complement strand
AATCCATTCGTCAGGCGATTCTTCCAGTGGTTCAATCATCGGCACTGCAACTTTGGCTGCGTTCTCAGCCTGACCCGGGTAGACAAACAGCAACCCTTGTCGCACAGCAGTCGGCAGCGACTGCACACAAGCCCGTTTTGACTGCTGTGGCATTGTCCCCGCTGGGGCTTGCGGGATGCGATCGCACGCCCCGTCTCCTTGAAAGGCCCAGCCGTGATAGGGGCACTCCAGCAAGCCATCCTCGGCGATTCTGCCTTGAGAGAGCGGCGCTAACCGATGAGGACACTGGTCGTCAAAGGCTCGCCAGCAGCTCGCTTGAGCATCCCACCACAGCACGAGGTCTTGACCCAATAGCGTGAATGGGGTGGGCTTGGTCTGATCTAAATCTTCAATATAGTGAACCGGATACCAGGCTTCCTTGCAGTCAAAGCGAGCAGAATCAGTGCCGCCCGCCGGAAGTTCAGCAGAGTGATTGACTGAGGAAAGCGCTTCGGTCAGCATGGTCAAACCTGACTTTGAAATAACGGTTATTGACGTATTTTAACAATTTGGCTTAGGCCTGTTCGTCAAGACATATAGAATTGAGACCGCCTCGGCCAACGCATTGGTGTGAACGGCTATTCTTTCGCTTTGCGTCTTGCTCCACCTTTTCCACTGGGGGGCGTTCGGTGAGCACCAAAGTATTTCTCACTGCGATAACGCAGCCAGACGCGCAGCACCTGCGGAATCTGCTCTTTTTGTTCTTTAGTCAGGGTGTTGTAGAGGGCTAAGGCTCGATCGCGTTCTCCCCGACAGGCCGCATTGTTGTGAGCATCCCAGTAGCTGCGGGCAACCCGAATCCGCCGACACACTTCCTTGATCAGGGCGTCTCCCGTTAAGGGATTTTCCTGCTTCGCCATATCCTAAAGCTTTCGTAACTTTCCAGCTCGATCGTAGCTTGTGGAGCCAAAAGTCATCTGCTGGCCGCTGGGTCGTGAGTCATGATGCGTCACTTTTTGCAATACAACCGTCCTGAGCGATCGAGGCAGCGATTAGAATAAAGTGCTGGCGTGAATCGGTTTGATGATGGGAGGTTGTGCCGTGAATAGAACCTCAGACAGCCCAAGGCAGGAGCGATCGTCTGATTCTACTAAGGTGGGAGATGCTTCCTGGCCGTTCTGGTTTCTCGTCCCCCTGCATCCTTATCGCCAACGGCGGACTTTACGACAGGAGGTTGTGCAGGACACGATTTGGACATTCGACCAGCTACAGGGCATTCTCTACACGGTTGTGCCGATTCGCATGACAGCCGTCAAACTCGCGGCAGGGGGGCTGCTGATCTACGCGCCGATCGCGCCGACGCGAGAGTGTATCCAGCTGGTCAAAGAACTGGAAGCTCAGCATGGAGAAGTTCGATACATCCTTCTGCCCACTGCTTCAGGTCTAGAGCATAAGATCTTCGTTGGTCCCTTTGCGAGATGCTTTTCCAACGCGCAAGTTTTTGTCACGCCTAACCAGTGGAGCTACCCGCTAAATTTGCCGCTGAGCTGGCTGGGCTTTCCTGCCCAGCGGACTCAAGTTCTGCCGATTGACAGTGCTGATGCTCCGTTTGCGGATGAGTTTGACTATGCAATGCTCGACATCAATCTGGGACGAGGATCATTTGGAGAGGTTGCCCTATTCCACAAGCGATCGCGCACGCTGATGGTCACGGATACCGTTCTGTCTGTGCCGGAAGTTCCTCCTGCTATTGTTCAGCTCGACCCCTACCCGCTACTATTTCATGCGCGAGATAGTGCCTTTGATCCAATTGAAAACAGTGAAGCAAACCGCCGTAAAGGGTGGCAGCGCATTGCCATGTTTGCGATCTACTTTCAGCCCAGTGTCCTAAAAACTGTGAATTTAGGACAGGCGGTTCGGGATATGGTCAAAGCACCCAACCATTCCAAAAAAGCTTATTTTGGGTTCTTCCCATTCAGGTGGCAGGAGGGGTGGGAGCGATCGTTTGAGGCGCTACGGGGTGAAGGCCGTCCCTTTGTTGCCCCAATCCTACAGACTTTCATCCTCGACCATGCCCCAGAAGCGGTAGTTGCCTGGGCTGACAAAGTCGCGCGTTGGGATTTTCAGTGGATAGTTCCCTGCCATTTTGATGCTCCGATTAAAACAACTCCTCAGCAGTTTCGCCAAGCGTTTGCTGTGTTTGAGCAGCCTGCTGCGGAGGGATTAACGTTTGGCAGTAACAGTAAATCTCTACCTCAAGCAGACGTTGAATTCATCAGGAAGCTAGAGGAGAACTTAGACAAACGAGGCATTACTTCTCCGCCGCCCACCGTGTTGAATCAATGAAATCAGGTAGCGCGATCGCAAGGTGGCTTATCACTCATCTGTCCCTCTAGGCCGAGGAGAATAGGCGATTGTACAGGCATAGATTCTAAATGGCTTTATAGGACATTTCAGGGCTGAATCTGTACCTGGAGGTGGCAGGGTTGACCGTTGACTTCCAGTTCTATTGCTGCTGTAACAGTCTGGTTACTGTGGAGTTGAACCAATTGCCTTTGGATTTGGTTGTAGCGGTTGAGGGGGCTCATGTCTGGTTGAATGCTCCAGGCTGCCGTATAAGCCCGGTTGCCTTGGCTCCAACTCCATCCCACGACATGAGCAGATT
>DATNQR010000258.1:0-5703 GCA_036703905.1 Thermosynechococcaceae cyanobacterium | reverse complement strand
GGTGGAGTAGGAGAAATCGCTTCACCTCTTTATCCGAAACAGAGTCCGAAACATGGTTGACTGACAGAACTCCTGAAACCCTCGTATAACGGTTCTTGCAGCGGGGAATAGAATTCGCGTCTATTCAAGCTAAGTCCGCCGACGCGGACTAGAGATCATCAGGGTTTCAGCAATCCGCGTCGGCGGGTTTTGCTCTTCTAGCTGCGGTTTCAACCGCCAAGCTCGAAAGATGTGTCAGTCCATCAGATCCAAAACAGACCCCAGATTTTCGACCCCAGCTTTTCTAAGAGGCTGGGGTCTAGCTATCATTGGATCAAGACCACCTATAGCTGAAGCTGCGTCGTCCTAAGCAAGCTGTCTACAGCTACACCAAATTTCAGAACACCTCACTACTCAATATCGCCAGCACTGCGTCGTGCAGATCTCCGTTGCTGGCAACAATGCCACGATTGTGGATCAGTTTGGCTCCGGCAGTGAAGTCTAGCGCTTTGCCATAGATGTCAGTGACCTTGCCGCCTGCTTCTTCCACGACGATCGCCCCGGCTGCGTGATCCCAGATATTCTCGCGGTAGTCCGGCGTTTGGCTGCGCGGCAAACGCAGGTACAGCGCAGCCTCACCTCGCGCCACCACACCATACTTAGCCTGACTATCCATTGCTACGGGGGTTGCAGTCAAGCCGATCGCCGCTGCCACTTGGCGCTGCCGAGACAAATTGCCGTGGCCCGCTTCAATGCTCTCGGTTAACCGCATTTCGCCTGAAGCAACGACGCTGACTTGCTGGAAGCTGCCCGATTGCAGTGAGATCAGCACGGTTCCCTGGCCGCGCACTGCTACAAACAACGCACCAGTCTCCTCGCCTACGGGCAATGCCGGACAGCCCAACACTCCCACTTTGATATCGCCGTCTTCGATCAGGGCCAGGGCGATCGCGTATTGGTCGCCGCGCAAAAATCCCTTTGTGCCATCGATCGGGTCGAGAGTCCAGTAGCGAGAACCAACTTTCCCATTGCCACGATCGATCCAATCGGCTACCAATCCTACGGTGGCTGTGGGAATGTGCGATCGCACTTGAGCGGTTACCGCCTCCAACTGTTCCGCCAGTTGCGGTTGGCGCAGCAACGCCGCATCTTCTTCTGCCACGATCGGATCATTGGGGAAAGCATCGGTGATGGCGCGACAGATGATTGCCTGCGCCCCAAAGTCGGCGATCGTCACGGGGCTGTGGTCGGGTTTGGCGATTGCCTCCGGGGTGCGATGATGGCGGACAGCTTCGCACAGCTTGGCGGCTAGAGTGGTCGCGGCGATCGCCACTTGTTTTTCGCGATCGTAGTTTCCACGATCGTAGGTGTCGCAATCGCGCTTTTCGTCCTCGTAGTCCATTGTCTGAAAGCTCCTGCCGAAACCTGGGTCACTGCCAGCCCATTGTAAAGTGAGACCAGTAGCGTGAGATTCAGGAATTTCTAAGTCTCTGTTGACTTAGACCTGTTGACTTAGAAATCGAGATAAAGGTGATGAAGGAGTTTGAGGGCTTCGTCCTCAACAGGGACAACGCCCCCCTTAACCCAGGATGTCAACACAACCTAAGCTATTAGCCATGAGCAATTCAGCGATCGTCGCTTTCTATTCTGGTCAAGCTGCCGATGCCGAAGGACGCAGAATTGAAGACATCTGGGCGTGGGATAATCAGCGCCTAGAGGACGTTCACAATTACATTCAGTGGCTGTTTCCCCTGGTCGATCGTAGCCGCTTCAATCCCCATGCGCCGACCTTGACCGAAGACGACATTCAAACTTTTCGCGCCAGTCAGGAACTCCGAACCCGTGTCCTGAGTTCCTTTCAGAGAATATTGCAGTTCTATGGGCTGCAATGCCAAGTGCAGGAGAGCGCGATCGTCGTCACCCCAGCAGCGAACTTTTCAACTCGCAAAACTGAATGGCTGCGGTGGGGCAACCATAACCACCTCCGCATCACTCGCATTCTCACCAGTTTGAGAGTTCTGGGTCTGGAAGGCTATGCCCAAGCTCTTTTTCGCTGCTTAACTGAGCTTTATCAAACAGAGCAAGGGGCGATCGATCCTCGGAGCTATGACTTCTGGAAAAAGGCAGTCAGCAAAGAGATGAGGGATTGATTTGCCATTCCTTCGACCACCGCGCTAGGTTGAGGAATGCGCCTTAACGCAATCTCTGAGAGGTGAGTTCATGCCAGCCCAAACCTTGATGGAACTTCCGATTCCTGATTTCTTCGATCGCGCCCGTGTGGGAGAAATTTGGCGTGTGCCTTACCAGGAGCGGGCAGCGCAGGCCAAGGTCTGGGCCAGACAGCAAAAAATTTTCCCCGCCGCCGTGGACAAGAAACGAGTGTGTTTGCTGGCGATCGATGTGCAAAACACCTTCTGCATTCCAGAATTTGAACTATTTGTGGGAGGACGATCGGGGCGCGGAGCCGTGGAAGATAACATCCGCCTGTGTGAGTTCATCTATCGCAACCTGGACACAATCACCGAAATCACGCCCACGCTGGATACCCACACCGCCACGCAGATTTTCCATGCCGTCTTTTGGGTGGATGCCGCTGGGAATCATCCGGCTCCGATGACCCTGATCACTCTGGAGGATGTGCGATCGGGCAAATGGCAAGTCAACCCCGCGATCGCTGCCACCCTGGGCAATGCCGCCACCCTGGAGTCCTATGCCCTGCACTACACCCAGCGCCTCAGCAGCGACGGCAAATATCCCCTCACCATCTGGCCTTACCACTCCATGCTAGGCGGCATAGGTCATGCGCTGGTTCCGGCTTTTGAGGAGGCGTGTTTTTTCCACGCGATCGCCCGCGACACCCAAACTCAGTTTGAACTCAAGGGCAACAATCCCCTCACCGAGAACTACTCAGCGCTGCGGCCTGAGGTGCTGGAGGATGCTGAGAGAATTGCGATCGCTCAGAAAAACACTAGCCTGATCCAAAAGCTGCTGGCGTTTGATGCGGTGATCATTGCAGGGCAAGCCAAAAGTCACTGCGTTGCCTGGACAATCAACGATCTGCTGACGGAGATTCAGGCGATCGATCCCAGTCTGACCCACAAGGTTTACCTGCTGGAAGATTGTGCTTCGCCAGTGGTGGTTCCTGGCATTGTGGACTTCACAGATCAAGCAGAAGAAGCGTTTCAGCGCTTTGCAAAGGCAGGAATGCACTTGATTCGATCGACGCAAAAGTTCGGAACCTAGGCCGTTCCCTCAGTGCCCACAAGTATAAGATCCCCGACTTCTTGAAGAAGTCGGGGATCTGGTTGGATCTGGTTATCTCAATGGCTACTTATTCCTGAGGGCAGCAATCGCCGCCTTACTCAGCGCCATCTTGGACAATTCCGAGATATGCGTAGTAGGAGCGCCAATTGTCAAAGCCGTTGGTTCTGACTCGAAGCCCTTCGTGAAGAAGCCCCCTGCCGAACCATTCGCCACACCTGCCGTTGGAGCAGGCAGGTTGCCCTTCAGGACAGACCGAATGAAGTTAGTAGCAGAAGTGATCGCCGTAGGCAACGTGATCGCGCCGGTAGCGGAGTCGTCATTGACGATCGTGCCGATTCCCTGACCTTTGCTGATAAAGGCTCCAGCAGAGTCCCTGAGATTCAACGAGAAGGTTTCATCCAACTCAACTGCGCGATCGCGGCGGACATTTACCTCAATTGTTCGGGTTGTCTGACCCGGATTGAAGGAAATACGGCCACCTATCCGCTGGTAGTCGCTTCCTGACATAGCCGAGCCGTTTGCTGTGAAGTAGCTCACAGAGACGCGACGATCGACTGGTTGGGAAAGACTCACCGTGAACACTGCTTTTGTGAGTCCCTTGGTTGTGCCCTCAGCTACCTGCACATCGCTGATGGATAGCGTACCCGGTAGGCTTGTGCCGCTCCCTGGGGGGTTTTTGCTGGGGGGAGTTGTGCCGCCGCCCGGAGGCGTTGTACCCGGAGGCGTTGTACCTGGAGGCGTTGTACCCGGAAGCGTTACGCCATCGTCGTTAACCAGAGTAGCGATACCTTGCGAGTTCAGCAGGGCTGCGTTGACAGGCGCACTCAAGTTCACCGAGAAGGTTTCGTTCGGCTCAGTCACCGTGTCCCCAATCACAGGAATCTGAATAGTCTGGGTCAATTGATTAGGGGCAAAGTTGAGAATTCCACTCAGGGGCGTGTAGTCGCTGCCTGCGATCGCCGTCCCGTTTGCCGTAGCAAAGTTGACGCTGATGGGGCTGGCGCTGGCGCTGGAAAGGCTGACAGTGAACACTGCATTAGTGGTTCCTGCATTGCCTTCGTTCAGAGAAACATCGCTGATTCTGAGGGTGGGCAAGACGGGCGGTAGCGTGCCTGAGAAGAACTCCACCGCGCCCACATCGGGCAGTCCATCCCGTGGAACTCCACGTCCATCTACCCCTGACCCACCGCTAACCCCTGTATCGATGGCAGGACTGCCTGCCAGAAGCGGCAGAAAGAAGAGGTTGCCTGATTGCTGGAGTGGGCCCAAGAGCGGATCAATCACTCGAACCCCTGAGCCAGGCGTGTCGCCGATCGTCCCGAACTGGATGTTGCCGCCCTGGTCGATGATTCTGCCTGAGCCGATCGCTGGCTCGTTGGCGGCGGGAGTGGTGCCACCGATGAAGGAGACGTTGCGATCGTAGATGCTATTCGTTACCCGCACGGTGGAGTCAGAAGAAGCCGCAATTCCACCACCGACCCAGTGGGCGGTGTTCTGAGAGAGGGTGGAGTTAGTCAGGTTGACCTGTGAGCCAAAGGCGACCAGCGCTCCCCCGTTAGCGCTAAAGTCCTGTCCCACGCTAATAATGCGGTTGTTTGCAAAAGTCGCGTTGGTGATCGCCGACGGACTATTTTGCAGGCGAATTGCGCCCCCGGCTGAGCGGGATTCGTTGTCTACAAACGAGGCGTTGGTCACGGAAAAACTGCCAGAACCACTGGAGTTGCGAAGGTGATAAATTGCCCCGCCAGAACCGCCTTCGCCTCCGGGCAAGCCCAGCGCTCGGTTGCTTTTGAAGCTGGAGCCATCGATCGTCACCACGTCTTCCGAGTCGTTGAACAGGTAGAGTGCGCCCCCCGCTGCCCGACTGGCGTTGTTCTCGAAGTAGCTGTTGCGAATTGTGGTGGTGTTGTTGGCGCGATCGGTGTAGATCGCCCCGCCATAGCCGCGCAGAGTGTTGTTGGGTGTTCCGGCAGGAGCAACTTGCCCCGCTAGGACATCGTTGCCAACGAAGCGGGAGTTCTCAATGCTGATTGTCCCGTTCAGGCTATTGATTGCGCCGCCGTTGATGCCCTTGTTGTTGTTGAAGTCGCTGTTCTGAACTGTCAGCGCCCCTGGCCCAAAGAAGAAGATTGCGCCCGCGCCCTGCTCGCTGTTGCCCACGGTAGCGGCGTTGCTGTTAAAACGACTGTTGAGAACCGTGAGATTAGTGTCGAAGGCGGTGGAAATTGCGCCGCCGTTGTTGACCGAGGCATTGGCGTTAAAGGTGACGTTATCCACCGTCAACGCGCCTTTGTTAGCAACAAAAATTGCGCCACCCCCGTTACCGTCGTTCACGGAACCATTGCTCAGGGTCAGGTTCCTGACCGTGGCGATGGTTTGAAAATCGACATTCGCATCAACGAACAGAACCCGCGAGGCGTTGCTGCCGCTAACGATCAAACCGGGCGCACCGCCGCCATC
>DATNQR010000257.1:0-3176 GCA_036703905.1 Thermosynechococcaceae cyanobacterium | reverse complement strand
GTGTGCCAACTCTGCTAGTTCGGTCATCTGTAGTCCTTGAGCGCCCACAGTCAAGGCAGCCCAGGGGTGCAAGTAGGGGAGCGATCGGGGTACAGAGTTGTGCAGCCAGTCCACTATGGCAGGGCTGTCGATCGCAGGGGTAGTGTCCGGCAACACCGCTACACGGGTGAATCCCCCCGCCGCCGCCGATTGCAGCAGGGAATCTAGCGTCTCTCGCTCTTCAGAGCCAGGTTCTCCAGAATGGCTGTAGAGATCGACCAACCCCGGCCCCAACACCAAGCCACGACCGTCCTGGATCTGGGCTTCAGAGGGATAGTCAGTGATCGTTGCTTCGACAGCGCGAATAGCTCCAGCTTCGATCAGCACATCCACCACTCGATCGGTTCCCGCTACCGGGTCAAGCACTCGGACTTGCTGAAGCAGTTCGATCGTCATCGGCTTTCACAGTTTTGGATCTTGATTTGGATCTTGAGTTCTGAATTTTGAGTTTTGGAATTCACCGTCCGCCTCTGCTTAACTCATCCCTCAAAGCTCCCAAAACTTTCTCACAAAAACTTTCTCACAAAAACTTTCTCACAAAGCCCCTGCCGCCGTTTTGTCCAGCACGCCGCCAGCAAGGTGAGTGGTGATGTTGCTGGCTTGTAGAACAGGTGGTTTGTCCAGTCCTTGCGGGTAGTCGATGACGCTGACTGCACCGTTGCCCTGCTTAAAGCTCCAGAACGATCGCGGACTCAGCCCCGCTAGGTAGCAGAGGAGAGCTTTGTTGACGGCATCGTGGGCCACAACCAGAGTGATTCCTGATGGGGGACGATCGCGGGCAGACTGAACGATGGCGTTCCAAGCAGCCACAGAACGATCCCACACTTGCTGCAAGTTCTCGCCCTCTGGCATCTGCACGGTTTCCGGCGATGTTTGCCACCGCTCAAGCTCACCGGAGAACTCCTGCTCGATCTCTTCCTCCAGCTTGCCTTCCCAGAGTCCGTGGCTAATCTCCACTAAATTGGCGTTGAATTCCAGGCGAACATCGGGATGGCGCTGAAGGATAATTTCCGCAGTTTCCTTGGGGCGTAGCAGGGGACTGGTAACGGCTTGATCGATCGCCACTTCTCGCAAAAATTCCGCCGCCTGCTCGGCCTGAAGGCGGCCGTTCTCGTTTAGGGGAACGTCGATCTGTCCCTGGAAGCGTTTCTGGCGGTTCCATTCCGTTTCGCCGTGGCGCACTAGCAAAAACCGTCGTCCCTGATTGCCTCGTACAGGCTTTGGCAGGGGTTCATTCAAGTGGGCTGTCTGGTTCAGCGACTCGATCTGCACTGGATCGCCCAAGTTGTCCACAAAGTTGAGCACATTGAGGCCGCAGTTGGACTGGTAGAACGCTTGATAGCGGTCGCACCCCAGCCCGATCGCTGTACCAATCAAAGCGCGAATGATGCCACTGTGGGCCACCAGCAGAATTGTCTGGTTTTTCTGACCTGTATGGAGCGGCAGTGTTTCCTTCCAGAAGGTTTCTGCCTGCTCGTACAGGGCTGGAACCGGGTAGTAGTCTACGCCTTCAACCGTCATGCAGAGGGTGTGGGGCGCGTTCTTCCAGGCACGATCGCCCTCTGGCTCGTTCTGCTCAATTTCTGAGAATAGCCTGCCTTCCCACGTCACCAGATTGATTTCTTTCAGGTTGTCCGAGAACTGAAGCGGCGAAGTAGGCGGTAGCTTCAAGCCTTCCAAGACTAACTCGGCAGTGCGTCTGGCCCGCTTGAGGGGGCTGCTGTAAACCGCGTCAAAACGAAGATCGCTTAGAGCGGCTGCCACCTTCCGGGCGCCTGCTTCTCCGGCGGCAGTCAGGGTTGACTGATCACAGTGTCCCTGAACTCGCCGTTCCACGTTGTAGCTGCTCTCGCCGTGGCGCACGAGGATGACGCGGGTAGTCAGAACGGTGTCCTCCGTTTTTAGGCTGGGTGGCAGGGGTTCGATCAGCAAAACCGAAGCCATTCTACCCCGATCCTGTGCTGGATTAGAAAGCTGATTCTACGGTTCGCACTCGATGCCCAATGTCGCGGCGAGAGTAGGCTCCCTCAAACTGGATCTGATCGACCGCAGCATAAGCCTGGGCGATCGCACGATCGAAGCTTTCTCCCGTGGCTACCACATTCAGCACTCGGCCGCCATCTGTCACTACGGAACCTTGCTGAAGTCCGATTCCCAGCCGAGTTCCGGCATGAAAAACGATCGCGCCTGCCGTTTCTGCCTCAGCAAGACCTGTGATGGGCAATCCTTTCTTGAATGCACCTGGATAGCCGCCGGAAGCCAGCACCACACAGGCGGCAACTCCTGACTTCCAGACGATCTCGGGCTGTTCGGCCAGGCGCTTTTGGGCACAGGCTAAAAGCAGATCTTCCAGGGGCGATTCCATGAGAGACAGCACTACCTGGGCTTCGGGATCGCCAAAGCGGCAGTTAAATTCGATCACCTTTGGGTCGCCCTCTGGAGTAATCATCAGACCGGCATAGAGAACGCCTCGATAGTCAATTTTGCGCTGGCGCAGCTCAGCGATCGCAGGTTCCAGCACCTCGACCTGAATGCGCTGCATCAACTCCGGTGTCACCACTGGCGCTGGTGCGTAGGCTCCCATGCCGCCTGTGTTGGGGCCGGTATCGCCCTCGCCAAGTCGCTTGTGGTCTTGAGCAGACACCAAAGGGCGAATTGTGTCACCATCAGTCAGGGCTAAGATAGACACTTCCTGCCCCGTCAGGCATTCTTCGATCACCACTCGCTTGCCGGCTTCGCCAAACTCACCACTAAAAGCCAGCCTGATTGCTGCTTCTGCTTCTTCGATCGTCCGAGCCACAGTTACGCCTTTCCCCGCCGCCAGTCCATCGGCTTTAACGACGATCGGTGCGCCCTCAAATTGAACATGAGCTTGAGCGGCGGCGGCATCGGTGAAGGTTGCCGATCGGGCTGTAGGAATGCCTGCCTCTTGCATCAGCGCTTTAGCCCAAGCTTTGCTGGACTCAATCTGAGCGCCTTCCTGGGTGGGACCAAACACCTTCAGTCCCTGGCCGCGTAGGTAGTCGGTGATCCCGTTGGCTAGGGGAAGTTCGGGCCCCACCACCACCAGCGCCACACCGTTCACTAGGGCAAACCGCGCTATTCCTTCAGCATCGTTCACTCCCAGAGATAGGTTC
>DATNQR010000256.1:0-11377 GCA_036703905.1 Thermosynechococcaceae cyanobacterium | reverse complement strand
TCAATCGCCTCAAGTGAGGAAGGCACAATGGTCTACATTACCCAGTTGGCTCAAGCCAATGTTGAATTTGATGGGTTGGGCGGCAAAGCCAGCGCGATCGTCCAGCTAGGCCAGTCTGGATTGTCCATTCCCGCCGGATTTGTTCTGAAAACGACGGCATTTTCAGACAGTTTGGTAGCTTTGCAGGCAGTGGCAGTGAGTGGCTCATCCGATCGGCTTCAGGTTCCCATCGGCCTCAGCGAGGCTGTGCAGCAGGAGCTAGAGCAGGCTTTGTCCCAGTTGTGCCCCCAGGGAGAGCGAGTAGCAGTGCGATCGTCAGCGATGGATGAAGACGGCAGCCAGCACTCCTTCGCAGGGCAACTGGAGAGCTTTCTGAACGTGGAGCCGGCCGCCGTGGTGGAGAAAATTCTGGCGGTGTGGCGATCGGGCTTCAGTTCCCGTGTGCTGGCTTACCGTCAAGAACACCAGCTTGCCCCGCTGCCCTCACCGCCTGCGGTGCTGATTCAGCGCATGGTGCAGGCAGAGGCAGCCGGAGTGGCCTTTGCGGCCGATCCTATCACCGGACAGCGTGGCGTAACTGTCATCAATGCGGTGGCAGGCTTGGCGGACAGGCTAGTTTCGGGTGAGGGCGAAGCGGATACTTACCGCGTCGATCGTCAGAGTCACATCATCCAGCGCGAATTGCTACAACCTGCGCCAGTGCTGACAGACGAACAGATTCAGACGATCGCCCAGGCGGTGCGGCAGTGCGGACGGGTGTTTGGGCGACCCCAGGATGTGGAGTGGGCGATCGAACAGGGGCAACTCTACTTGCTGCAATCCCGACCCATCACCGCTTTGGAGCAAGCTGACCCTGATGGCAGCTTCAGCTTGTGGGACAACAGCAACATTGTCGAGAGCTTCAACGGCGTGACCACGCCTCTGACTTTTTCTTTTGCTCGCAAAGCCTACGAAGCAGTCTACCAGCAGTTCTGCGGCTTCATGGGAGTACCCAAAGCCACGATCGCCCAGAACCAGCAAATTTTTCGCTGCATGATCGGCTTGATCCAAGGTCGCATCTACTACAACCTCCTGAGCTGGTATCGAATGCTGGCGCTACTGCCCGGAACCCGCATCAACGCCCGCTTCATGGAGCAGATGATGGGGGTACGGGAGTCGCTCCCGGAAAGCGTTGTCACCGAGCTACAGCAGGCCCTGCGGGAAAGTCGGCTTCAGGATCTCTGGCGGTTGATTCTGACGGTGATTGGGCTGGTGACGAACTACTTCATCTTGCCCGATCGCATCCGCCGCTACCACCAGCGTCTAGATCGAGCGCTGGCTTTGCAGAATGGCGATCGTCCGGCCGACCTGACCCTATGGCGACCGGACGAACTCGTTACTCACTACCGCAGCCTGGAGCAAGACCTGCTGGCCCACTGGGATGCGCCCCTGATCACCGATTTCTTCGCCATGATTTTCTACGGGCTGCTGCGACGGCTGACGGGAACTTGGTGTGGCGACGAGTCCGCTTCGCTGCAAAACAATCTGATCGGCGGCGAGGGCGGCGTGATCAGCGCAGAACCCATGCAGCGGATGCAGGCAATGGCCCAACTGGTGCGCGATCGTCCCCTCGAGCGCCACAGCCTTTGCCACGACCCACTGCGGCAGATCTTGACCTGGTTGCCCAAATTGCCGGAACTCCAGCGCCAGTATCAAGATTATCTGGAGAAGTTTGGTGATCGCTGTCTGGAAGAACTAAAGCTGGAAAGTGCCACTCTGCACGACGATCCTTTGCCTTTGCTCCGCACGATCGGACAGTTGGCCCAAACGCCCCTTCAGGAAACGATCGCGCCTCTGGAAACCAGAAATCAAGCAGAGCACCAAGTCCGGCAGGCTTTAGGAAATCGTCCCTTGCGGCGGCTCGTGTTCGCCTGGGTGTTGCAGAATGCCCGCAGACACGTTCGCAACCGGGAAAATCTTCGCTTCGAGCGCACCCGCGTTTTTGGTCGGGCCCGCCGCATTCTGCTGGAACTGGGACGGCATCTGGCGGCCAGCGATCGCCTCACCGATCCCCAGGATGTGTTCTATCTAGAAGTGGACGAGATTTTGGGCTTTGTTGAGGGCAACTGCACCTGCACGAATTTGAAGGGTTTAGTGGCGCTGCGTCAAACTGAGTTCGATCGCTATCGCCAACTGCCGCCCCCCAGCGATCGATTTGAAACTCGTGGCATTGTTCACACAGGCAACTCGTTCCACAAATCTGCCTCTAGCCCAGCAGCGAACCCTGGCACAAACACTCGTCAAGGGGTAGGCTGCTCTCCTGGCAAAGTGCGCGGCGTTGTCCGGGTGATCACGAACTCCAAGCAAGCCTTGGCCCAGACCGATCGCCCCATTCCGCCCCACAGCATTCTTGTGGCTCAATCTACTGATCCGGGCTGGATTCTGCTGTTTCCCCATGCTGCCGGACTGCTGGTGGAGCGGGGCAGCTTGCTTTCCCATGTGGCGATCGTCTCCCGTGAACTTGGTATTCCCATGATTACGGCGCTCCCCGGCATCACCCAATGGCTCCAAGATGGCGACACCATTGAGCTGGACAGCAGCACGGGACAAGTGGAAAAACTAGCTCCCAGCAACCTCACCCCTGGGCACGTCAATTAGGTTCTGTTGCCTCTTAAATAGCTGTAGAAAGACAACTTAGGACACTGGGTTTGAAGGGGGCGTGGGGGCGTTGTCCCCAGCCAGGGAAACCCGTCCTAACCTAGGGGGCTATGGCTATAGATCAAGATGAAGGTGTTCAGGGAGTTTGAGGGCTTCGCTCCTGTTGTGGGCGAAACCCCCTGCGCCTCATTTCAACCCAAAATGTCAACACAACCTAGTCACCCCGCCGACTTCAGCCAGATTCGCTATGCCCAATGCTGGGAGGATGCAGATGTGCTGCTGGCCGCCCTGGAAGTGCAGCCGAGTCACACTTGTCTGTCGATCGCCTCGGCGGGAGACAATACTCTGGCCTTACTCAGCCGTGGGCCGCGACGACTGATCGCGATCGACTTCAGCCCTGCTCAGATTGCCTGCCTGGAACTCCGCGTCGCCGCCTACCGCAACCTCAGCCACCCGGAACTTTTGGTACTGCTGGGTTCCCGCGATCTTTTGAACAAGTCTCCCTCTGCACATCTGCGCGGCTGGCTCTATCAGCACTGCCGGATGGATCTGTCCCCCACGGTGCGGCAATTTTGGGACGATCGCCCCCGGACGATCGCGCAGGGAATCGGCTCTGGCGGCAAATTCGAGCGCTATCTAGCTTTGTTTCGCCGCTTTGTGCTGCCGCTCATTCACAGTCCCGCCGTGATTGAGAAGCTATTTCAAACCCGGAGTTTTGACCAACGAGAGCAGTTCTACGCGCAGCAGTGGGACAACTGGCGCTGGCGATCGCTGTTCCATCTGTTTTTTTCGCGATCGGTGATGGGTCGGTTGGGGCGCGATCCCAGCTTCTTTCGCTATGTGCAAGGCTCGGTGGCAGAGGTGCTGCTGACCCGCACCCGTGATGTGCTGATTCGGCTCGATCCAGCCGAAAACCCCTACCTGCAATGGATCGCTACTGGGCAGCATCCCATCGCTCTGCCCTTTGCCCTACGCCCGGAGAACTTTGAGCCAATCCGCGCCAACCTCGATCGCCTGGAATGGCACTGCATAAGCCTGGAGGATTTTCTGGAAATAGCCGAGGCAAGTTCAATCGATCGCTTTAACTTGAGCAATGTGTTTGAGTGGATGTCCCTCGATCGCTACCATCGGGCCCTGGCCCAACTGCTACGGGTTGGGTGCAAGACCGGCCGCCTGGTTTACTGGAATCTCCTTGCCGATCGCCAGTGCCCGGAGTTTCTGCAAGCAGAATTGCGATCGCTCCCCCAAGCTCAAACCCTTTACCAGCGCAACCAAACCTTTTTCTATAAAGCTCTGATTGTCGAAGAGATTTGCTAGCTCGACCAATCTAGATCAGCGCTAGAACCAGAGATAAACGCGCTGCTTTAAACATCTGAATCAAGCAGCCCAAAAGCGTTTTGCCTGCGGACGGACATCACTGGTCAGGTCGATCGTCATCACACTACTTTGTCTACCCACTGCCTAAAGTTGCATAAGTTCCCTGGCTTGAGCACTAGATACTTGTGTAGTCCCACAACAAGGAGCAGACCATGCAACCCCTACGGCAAGGCGACGTGATTTTGATTCCCCAAGCTGAGGCAGTGAGCGGGGACAAGCTGCCGCATTTGACCCTGGCGGAAGGCGAGGTGACAGGGCATCGGCATCGCATCAGTGAGGGAGAGGCGGAACTGTATGAGCGGAATGGAACGCTGTACCTGAAGGTGCTGTCGCCCACGGCTTTGCTGACTCATGAGGAACACAACCCGATCTCCATTCCCCAGGGCAACTGGCAGGTGCGAATTCAGCGTGAGTATGCACCGGAAGGATGGCGTTATGTCGCAGATTGATGCGGTTGAAGCAGTTCGTCGGCAGATTCTCGATTCCCTGGATGCAGCAAGTTTTAGGCTACACAACACTGCCCTAACGAATTTGCCGCCAGAGATTGGACAACTGCAAAACTTGCAAACGCTCAATCTGTTTCACACTTCCCTGAGGCACTTACCACCTGAAATTGGGCAACTGCAAAATTTGCAAACGCTTTATTTACATCGCACTTCCCTGACGCACTTACCGCCTGAAATTGAGCAATTGCAAAATTTGCAAACGCTCAATCTATCTCACACTTCCCTGAGGCATCTGCCGCCAGAGATTGGGCAATTGCGAAATCTGCGAATGCTCAATCTATCTCACACTTCCCTGAGGCATCTGCCGCCAGAGATTGGGCAATTGCAAAATCTGCCAACGCTTGACCTAAACAACACTTCCCTAACGCACTTACCGCCAGAGATTGGGCAACTGCAAAACCTACAATGGTTGAATCTATACAACAATCAGTTGACGCACCTGCCGCCCGAGATTGGACAACTGCAAAATCTGCAAGAGCTTAATCTACAAGCCAACCAACTGACGCACCTGCCGCCTCAAATTGGGCAACTGCGAAATCTGCAAACGCTTTGGCTAAATAGCAACCGACTGACACACTTGCCGCCCGAAATTGGGCAACTGAAGAACTTGCAATATCTTGTTCTAAGTCATAACCAACTGACGCACTTGCTGCCCGAAATCGGGCAACTGCAAAATCTGCGAACGCTTGACCTAAGCAGGACTTCCCTGATGCACCTGCCGTCCGAGATTGGGCAGTTGCAAAATCTACAATGGCTTACTCTGCACGACACTCCCCTAACGCACCTGCCGCTTGAAGTGGAGCAACTGCAAAACCTGCAAACGCTTCGTCTGTCCTCCCATACTCCCATGCTGGACTTATTGCCGTTAACCGACCATCCTAATGTCAATCTGAGCGTGTCTTGCTGGGGGGTTGAGCTAAAGCGTCGGTATTGGACTCACCCGGATCAATGGAAAGCAGAATGGCTGCTGACCGAGACAAACGCTGAAGTTCGCAAAGTGCTGATCGAAAAGATCGGGTACGATCGCATCTGCCAGGAACTGCAAGCTACCGAACGCGACGCTTGGCGCGAATATACCCTGCTCAAAATTGATAGAGAAGTAGACGTAGAACCCATCTACGTGCTGAAAATGACCTGCCCCAGCACCGCCCACATCCACACCCTGCGCGTTCCCCCCTACCTCACCTCCGCCCGCGAAGCCATCAAGTGGACAAACTGGGGCATCGACCCCGAAGCCTTCGCTGCCGAAACCTAGCGCCTTGCGGATTGGGGACACGTTGGGACACTGAGAGCGATCGAGCGTGTAACCTGCGTCTTGGATCAGCCTGAATTAATCAGGTCAGAGTGCCCCAACTCCATCCCAAAAAACCACCTCTCAGTTCTCACCCCCTCCATGTCCCCATCCCTCACTCCCGACCTCGATCGCTCTTGGGATCGATCAACGCACTGTGCCCTCTGGTGGCGCAACACACCGCCTCTGTCCAACCACCGTGTTGGCTTAGTCGGTCAGTTCTATGCCGAAGACGAAGCGGCCGCGGCTGAGGCACTGCAATTTGCCTGTCGCACTCTGGCAGAACAAGGCTGCACCCTAGCGATCGGGCCAATGGACGGCAACCCGTGGCAGCACTACCGATGGGTGACGGAACGAGGCAGCGAACCACCGTTCTTTCTAGAACCCGAAAACCCAGAGGCTTATCCGCAGTACTTTCTAGATCAGGGGTTTTTGCCAATCGCCCACTACAGTTCTGCCCTCAGCGCTGATCTAAACGTCACCGATCCCCGCTTGCAGCCCGTCCGCGATCGCTTACAGCGGATGGGAGTAAGCATCCGATCCCTGAATCTAGCCAACCTAGACGCAGAACTGAGGCAGATTTACGCGATCGTCACTACCAGCTTTCGCCACAACTTCCTCTACGTCCCAATTCCAGAACCCGCCTTCATCACTCAATACCACGCCCTCCTGCCCTTCCTCAAACCGGAATTTGTCTGGCTTGCAGAGCACCAGCAACGGACGATCGGCTGTTTGTTCGCTGTTCCCAACTGGCGCGAACTGGAGCAAGGACAAGCAATCCGAACAATCATTTTGAAGACGATCGCCGTTCTGCCAGAACGTCAGTACGCCGGATTGGGGCAAGTACTGTTCGAGCATTGCCACGCGATCGCGGCTGAGGCTGGGTACGATCGGGCCCTCTACGCCCTAGTCCACGATGCCAACCCCTGCGCCAATCTTGTTCGCCGCTATGCCCAGCCCATCCGCCGCTACGCCCTATTTGCCAAACCGCTCACAACCCTCACTTCAACCTGAGAAACTCCGGCAGGAATCTCGGTAGAGTTCCCCGATTGGAGCGCGCGATCGTAGGCAACTTCCACCACGGGGCCTGAGGATTTTCGTGATGTTCCCGGTGATAGCCGAAGTGATAGCAAGAGAGCAGTGACCAGAACACTGGAAAATACAAGCTTTGGGCTCGATCGGGTTCTTGATAACCATTCTGTGGCCGGCGGTGGGGCAAGTAGGTTCCAAAGAAGAAAAGCTGAAGCGAACTGAGCGGCGAGGGAATCACCCAGAACAGCAGCAAGTTTTGCTCAGGGATGTGGAGCAGGCGATGAAGAAGATGGTAGATCGCAATCAGCCCCAGCAAACTCCACCCACTGCGGTAGTTCCACATGAAACGCAAATACCACTGCGGAAACCGAGAGTGCTGACCGTCGTGAAAGTCAGGGTCAAGGTCAGAAGCGGGGTGATGGTGGTGCTCCCAATGGGCAGCCCTCAGCTTTTCGTAGGGCAGCAGGGCATAAACCAGGAGGGCGATCGTGCCGATGAATCGGTTTAGCCGGGGATTACGGCACACAACTCCGTGCATCGCATCGTGGGCAGTGATGAACAAGCCCGTGTAGGTAAACACTTGCCAGATCATTGCCAGCGCAATCCATCCTGGAGCGACCTGAGCTACATCTAACCGGAACAGCACGGTTAAACTAACAGCCCAATTGGTCAAAATCCCCAGGGCAATGAGCAGCCCACGACGATCGTTCTCTTCAGATTTGGCCGGGCCAGAGCCAGAAAGAACGCTGAGGGCAACCGAAATCAAGTTCACAGAGGCAACCCCAGGCTAGACAGGCGATCGATATCCGCAGCAGAGCGTGTCCAATGGCAGGAACAGATGCCCTGTCTTTCAATGTCCAGTCTCAGCTTCATTCAGATCCAAAAGCCTTAAAATGACCTAACCATGTTACATTTCTTCACAACATAATTCAATAGGCATTTAGGTCGTGGTCTATGCCTGAATTAAATCTGTGGCTGAATTAAGTCTGTGGCTGAACTGGGGCAATGCACTGCCAGTTCCCTAACATTCAATAGGGGCATTCACAGAGGAGAAGCAATGGAAAGTGTTTTAGGAATTGACCTCGGCGGCACAGCAATCAAACTGGGACGCTTTACGGTGGATGGAGTATGCCTGGAGGTGCTGAGTGTGCCGACTCCTCAGCCTGCAACTCCAGAAGCAGTGCTGGCAGCCCTAGTGGACGCGATCGCCCAAGTCGATCCCCACCACCAGTCCGGGGCGATCGGTCTGGGCACTCCTGGTCCGTCCGACGCCACGGGTCGAGTGGCGCGGGTGGCGATTAATCTGGCGGGCTGGCAGGATGTGCCGTTGGCCGACTGGCTGGAATCCAAAACGGGACGATCGACTATTCTGGCCAATGATGCCAACTGTGCAGGCTTAGGTGAGGCGTGGCTGGGAGCGGGGCGGCGATTCCGCAATCTGATTCTGCTGACCTTGGGCACAGGCGTTGGGGGCGCGATCGTTTTGGACGGCAAACTGTTTGTGGGGCAGCACGGCGCGGCAGGGGAGCTGGGGCTAATCACCCTCAACCCTGATGGGCCGGAGTGCAATAGCGGCAATCGGGGTTCGCTGGAGCAGTACGCATCGGTGCAGGCGATCCGGCGACGGACTGGCTTGGAGCCGGAGATTTTAGGAGAACGGGCGATCGCAGGAGATCCTCAAGCGCTAGAGTTCTGGGAGCATTATGGGCGGGATTTGGGAGTGGGCCTAGCCAGCCTAATCTACGTTCTGACTCCAGAGGCGATCGTCATTGGCGGCGGCATCAGCGCCAGCGCCGAGTTTTTCTTGCCAACTGTTCAGGCAACGATCGAGCAACGAGTCTTGCCCAGTTCCCGCTTTGGGCTACAACTCCTCCCGGCAGAGCTGGGCAACCGGGCCGGCATGGTGGGCGCTGCTAGGCTGGCCTGGCAGCAATTCAATAGGTAATTCCGTAGATATAGTTCTCTAGATAGACAACTTAGGGACATGGAGCTTGAAGGGGGCGTTGCGCCCTTCAAGTCCCCAGGCAAGCACAGTAGCCCTGATTCTTTCGTGACAAAGAACCATTCCCAGACTCCAAAGCGAAAAGCCTCTAAAGCGAAAAGTCCTGCTTAAACCGCTTGCGGGTGAGGGGTTGCTCCAACATCAAGCCCTCACCACCGATCGAGTCGATCGGCTTGCCCTCCACTGACAGCCACACAGGGGCATCCGGGTCAAGGCTGGTGGCCGTGTAGAGAACCTGAGCAACTCTGCCCGTCATTGAGGCCGTGCCGCCGCCCGTGCGGAAGCCCTGGGATAGATCAACGTGAATCCCATCCTCCTGCACCGCTACGCTTCGCAAGCGGGTAGCTGAGGGAATCGTGGTGGAGACAGCAGCAGTCTTGGGCCCTGCCAGAAGTTGGCTCAAAGCGGACTTAAGTGGCGCGATCGAGTTAGTAGAGTTTAGTTCAGCAGGACTCGACACTAGCTGAATCTGAGATCCTGAGTTCTTCAACCAGTAGACTTGGGGTGATTTCTCTGTCGCCGCTCGGCGTGTTTCCCGTTCCTTGGGACTGGCAGGGATCGACGGTTGGGTACTGGGTTGAGATACGACTGGGGGCAGCGGACTGGCTGGCGCGATCGTAACGGTTGGGGTTGGTATAGACGAATTACGGGCAGCAGTCCAGTTCCACCAGGCCACTGCGCCCCCCGTAGCCAGAGCAAAAATTGAAACCCCCGCCGCGATCATCAGGGGCAGGGAACGAGAAGAACGATTCTGCATAGGAGCTGCTCTAGTAACCGGAAACTATCAGATCCAAGCCTTTCCCAAAGATTTCGGAACACCCGCTCAATCTGGATGCAGCCGCAGCTTTGCCTGCTCCTCGAACCAGGAGATCACCTGGGAAAGGGTCAAATCCTCGATCGTCCCATTCCTTGCCTTTGCCATGTGCCGCAGAGGTTTCTGAGCAGAAATCACCAACTGAGCAAAAAACTGGCGAAACTCTCGATCGATTCCGGTCTGCAAGCTCTCGTCTTGATAGACCCAATCTTCGACCTGGGTGGGTTGCAGATCGGCGATCGACTGACCGTGCTGCTGGGCGATTTGCTTCAGCGATCGCAGAGCGTAGAGCGTGACTCTAGTGGTGAATTTGTCCTGGGAGGTCAGTAGCGCTTTGTCTACCTCGGCACACTCTTCAGGGGTCAGAAATTCGGTAGAAGGTTCCATAGTCCCAATCGGAAAACTGCCCTCAGCTTAACCCACTGGCTAAGGGACAGAAGCAAAGATCTTTACCCAGGCTCACGCCTAGATCATCAGCCGTTCCAAAGCATGGGCATCGGGAATACAGAGGATGTCACGATCGCGCACAATCAAGCCCTTCTTTTCCAGCTTGCTGAGGACACGAGTTACTGTTTCCCTAGCCAACCCGCTTAGGCTGCTGAGTTCTCGGTGGGGCAGGTTAGGAATTTCCATGCCGTGTTCGCTCTTTTTGCCCTGACCATCCGAGAGAAACAGCAAAATGTCAGCGACCCGCGAGGTGCTATCGGATTCCCGTAGCCGTAGCCGTCGGTTCACTTGTCGCAGTCGGCGCGCCATCAGTTGGGCCAACCGAATGCCAGATTGAGGTTCGGTGTTGAGCAGGTTGACGAAATCCTGAGCGGGCATATTGCCGATTACTGTCGGGGCTAAAGTAATCACGTCCGTCGATCGCGGCACTTCATCCAACGGAGCCATCTCGCCAAACAGCTCACCCTTGCCCAAAATGTTCAGCGTTACTTCTTTGCCATCTAGATTGTAGGTACGAATTTTCGCCCAGCCGTTCAGAATGAAATACACCGAGCTACCCCAGTCGTTCTCCAGCAGAATGACCTGATTTGCGGGGTGGCTTCGCATCACTACGTGGGCGGTCGCTTTCGTCACAGCCGCTTCCGGCAACCCCTCGAAGAAGGGAGCCAAACGAATCGATATATCCGGTTGAGTGTCTCTTGAACTATACCGATCGTTCATGGGGGCTGCGTGAAACTTTCAGACTCAAATGAATATAGTGTATCCCTCCCAGCTTGACTGTTGAATCTACAGCCCAGACCGGTCACGTCTCCGCTTGTGCTTCAGCAGGTTGACCGCAAACCCAAGGCGATCGTGAGACGATTAGTAGCAGACGATGCTGAGTTTATTCTTCTGTTAAGACTGCTCGTTTGGCTATTGAGCATACCACGGCAGTTACTAGATTACGCCATTCAGACCTCGGCTCTACACAACTTTGAAGCTTCTGCCGCCCCTTGCAAAATCCTGAGGTTGCAGCGCTTCTCTCTCGTTCCTCGGTAGCGATCGTCATTTCCCTCGAAGTATCCCCTCGAAGTTTCCCTCAGAGGATGTCTAGAAAAGTACGGTCTGCTAATGTGAGGCACTCAGTCGATCAACCTCAGATCCACTATTCCACAACCGCTTGTTGCCGCGACTTGGTAGAATAGGAAGCCACACGATCGCCCTCTACAGCACGGTCGTCCTCCATAGTCCGCTTCCACGATTCCACTGCGACAATCCACCTGCATCATTAC
>DATNQR010000255.1:0-6775 GCA_036703905.1 Thermosynechococcaceae cyanobacterium | reverse complement strand
CGAGGCGGTGGCTGTCAGAGCCAGAATCGTTGGGTGACCTAGTGCGTCAATGATTGTGCCTAGGCGCAGAAAATCGGGGCGAAAGTCATGACCCCACTCGCTGATGCAGTGGGCTTCGTCAACCACAAACAGCGAAATCTTGGCCGCTTGCAATTACTCCAGGGTTTCAGGATTGTTGAATTGTTCCGGCGCAAGGAAAATGAACTCCAACTTGCCGGATTTCAACTCTTCAAATGCTGCACTGCGATCGCTCAGCTTCACGGCAGAATTTACCACTGCTGCTCCACCAATCTGCTGACTTTTGATCGTCTCCACCTGGTCTTTTTGCAGCGCAATCAAGGGAGAAATTACAACGGTGGCTCCGGGCAAGTCGATCGCGGCAATTTGATAGATTGCAGATTTGCCTGATCCCGTCGGCATCACTGCCAAAGTATCATGCCCGTTGATCACCGACTGAATTGCGGCTTCCTGTCCAGGGCGCAGTTCGTCATAGCCAAAATGTTCTTGAGCAAGCTGATAAATTTGCTTGCTGCCTTTTCGCCGTCTCGCCATAGGTTTTGTTCGCTCTGATTCCGCTCTTGTGTCTAATTGCGCTCTTATGCTGGAACCCCACAGTAGCGCGGGGTTTCCGCCGCAGCCATATACCCAAGTAGGAGTTTGAGTGGGTCGATTCAACAGCGCTAGAGTAAGGAAATGAATTTACCTCAGCTTCCATCAAGCTCATCGGTACTGACGATCGCCGCCCGTCTCCTACAGGAAGCGATCACGCCTCACGCTGCCGAAATCGATCGAGACTCCAGAGCGCTGGAGGATGCTTTGAACCAGCTTGGTCAGGCCAATCTGCTGGCGCTGAAAGTGCCGCGATCGCTGGGCGGTTGGGGCGTGGATGACTTGACCTTTGGGCAGTTTCAAGCGCTTCTGGCTCGTACTTCTGGCGCATTGGCGTTTTTGCAGGCGCAGCATCAAAGCGCAGGGGCGATCCTGTCACACAGCAATAATGCTGAGGTGCAGCAGGCCTATCTGCCGCGAATGGCTATAGGAGAGGCGCGGGTCGGGGTCAGCTTCGCCCACTTGCGCCGCCATCCTTCTCCAGTTCGGGCGATCGCCACTCTCCACGGCTACCGCATCACTGGAGAATCGCCCTGGGTTACGGGTTACGGTATTTTTCAGACTTTCATTGTGGCAGCGACTTTACCCGACGGTCAGGCAGTCTACGGCATGGTTCCGTTTCGCACAATTTCCTCTCCTACAGTTTCCTCTCATACACCTCACCAGGACGGAGGCACGATCGCCTGCGGCAAACCGATGGAACTGGCGGCGATGAGTTCCACTGCGACGGTGGCAGTGCAATTTCAAGATTGGTTTCTGCCGCAATCCCAGGTAGTCTGCCTCAAGCCTGTGAGCGCAATTCCTCAGAGCGATCGGCTGAATGTCTTGCAGCACAGCTTTTTTGCGCTGGGTTGCGCTGCGGCTGGATTGGATATTCTGGATGCAACTGCTGAAGCCAAGCAACTTCTGTTCTTGCGATCGACTCACACCCAGCTTTCTGCGGAACTCGCAGACTGTCGCCAAAAGATCTTTGCGGCTCGATCTGGGGAGGAATTTGCAGTCAAACTGGAACTCAGAGCTTGGGCGATCGATCTGGCAGTGCGCTGTGCCCATGCTGCGGTGGCTGCTTCTAGTGGTGCGGCCAACCAAAGCCACCACGCTGCCCAACGAGTCTATCGAGAAGCTTTAGCCTTCACTGTCTCGGGCCAAACAACAGCAGTAATGGAGGCCACACTAGCGAGATTGGCGCGATCGTCTCCGTCTCACTGGAACAATCTGCCCGAAGCGCGCGACTAGGCAGGGGAGGAAAGGTAGGGGAATGGGACGAGGGAAAAGTAAGGAAGTCCTGATTGACTCCTCCGCCCATCTACCTCAATCATTGCTGGCGTTGCTGAATTGAGGGCTATCCTAGCTCTCTTCTCCTGCGGGAGAAGGGCGGGGGATGGGGGTCTTTCATCCCACCATTCAGCAACGCCTCATTGCTCACGGTGCAATTCATCCCGCATAATTGCGCTGTTCGCTTCTCACCCAAGAACATCACCGTGAAACTTTCCTGGCTTCTCCCTGTGCTGGCTGGTTGTCTGCTGACTACTCCTGCGCACGCCGACACGCTGCAAACCTGGCGATTTGACGATCGTCAAAATCGCCTCGACTTTTCCACCGACGAAGACGTTCAGCCTACAGCCCAACTCCTGGCCAACCCCTCCCGCCTGGTGATTGATCTACCGGGAATCAAGCTGGGTCGCCCCAAGATCAATCAGCCTGGCAGTGGTGCGGTTCAGGCTTTGAGAATCGGTCAGTTCGATGCTCAAACTACCCGCCTTGTGCTGGAACTGGCTCCGGGCTACACGATCGATCCCCAGCAGATCAAATTTCGGGGCACAACCTCAACCCAGTGGTCTGTCCAGTTACCCCAACTCCAGTTTTCTGCTGCCGCTGCCGCTGCCGATCGTGCGGCCGCAACCCGTCCGACGATCGCGGCTCCCTCGCGGCCTGTGGGAGTGATTGCACCCCCAGCCCCACCTCCAGATACCTTCGGCGGCTTAACTCCGGGGGGACGATCGTTGACTTGGCTCCAGCAGCGTTTGGCGGCTCTGAGAGCTAAGCACGCCAGTCTTCAACCCGTGATGTACATTCTGGATTTGGATACAGGCAACTACGTCGATCTGGGCGGCGACAAGGTGTTTCCTACGGCCAGCATTATCAAACTGCCAATTTTGATCGCTTTTTTCCAAGATGTGGATGCTGGAAAAATTAGGCTAGATGAAACTTTGGTCATGACTCCTGACCTGATTGTCGGTGGCTCTGGAGAAATTCAGGATCGCCCTGCCTACAGTAAGTTCAGCGTCCGGGACACGGTGAATAAGATGATCACCATCAGCGACAACACCGCTACCAATATGATCATTAAGCGGATGGGCGGACTGAATGTCTTGAACCAGCGCTTTCGCAGTTGGGGCCTGACCAAAACTGCCCTCCGCAACTGGCTCCCCGACCTGAGCGGCACAAACACCACCACCCCAAAGGAACTCGTGCGCCTGCTGGCTCTGCTGGATAAACAGCAACTCCTCTCGTCCCAAAGTCGATCGCAAGCCTTGGATATTTTGCGCCGCGTCCGTAATCGATCGCTGTTGGCCACAGGAATCGGGCGGGGCGCCACGATCGCCCACAAAACTGGAGACATCGGCTTCATGCTGGGAGATGCCGGGATCATTGAGATGCCCAACGGCAAACATTACTTGGCGGCGGTTCTAGTTAAGAGTGGCTACAACGATCCTGTCGCTAGAGACTTCACCCAGGAAGTTTCCCGCATCGTCTACACCTACCTCGACAACCCGAACCAGTTTGCCGCGCCACCCACATCGAATAGACGCGGGTAGCAGAACAGCAACAAAAAAGGGAGCCAAAAGGCTCCCTCACAGCATCAGTCCTAGCAAGGTTGCGGCTACTTAACCGTAGCTTTCGCGCCCGCTTCTTCCAATTGCTTCTTGGCATCTTCAGCGTCAGCCTTGGCCACAGCTTCCTTGACTGCTTTAGGAGCCGCTTCCACCAGATCCTTCGCCTCCTTCAGACCCAGACCCGTTAGAGCGCGGACAACCTTAAGAATGGCGATTTTCTTGTCTGCTGGAACTTCCGTCAGTTCAACGGTGAACTCGGTTTGCTCTTCTTCAGGTTCAGCCGCAGCCGCAGCAGCCGGAGCGGCCGCAGCAAAGCCGCCTACGGGAGCAGCCGCGCTCACGCCAAAAGCTTCTTCGATTTGCTTAACTAGCTCGGAAGCTTCCAGCAGGGTCAAACCCTTGAGCTTTTCTAGAATGTCATCTGTAGTTGCAGACATGGAGATCTCCTTAGTGTTGAGTATTGAGAATTGAGTGCTGAAATTCGAGTCTCACGATCGAGCTAGGCAGCTTCCTTTTCGGCATCTTCCTTCTCGGAAATTGCTTTGAGGGCGCGGGCCAGCGATCCGGGAACCTCGTTGATGCCCACCGCCAGTTTGGTGGCCACACCGTTGATGGCTCCGGCAACTTGAGCCAGAAGTTGCTCTTTGGAGGGAAGATCAGCGATCGCCTTCACGTCCGCTTCGGTCAAAGCGCGACCCTCCATCACACCGCCGCGAAGCTCAGTTTTTTTGCTGGCTTTTTGGAAGTCTTGATAGGCTTTGAGCGCTCCACCAATGTCGTCCTTGATTAGCAGAAAAGCTGTGGTGTCAGACAGCAGACCTGTGATCGGCTCCCAAGTGGAATCGCCCCGCACAGCGATTTCCATCAGCGTGTTTTTCGTTACCTTGCAAACGGAACCCGTCGGCAACAGACGCTTCCGCAAATCAGTGATCTCAGCAACCGTCAGGCCTTTGTAGTTGATCACCACAGCCAGTTGGGATTGGCTCAAAGTTTCTTTCAACTCAGCGACGATCGCCCTCTTGTCTTCTAGTGTTCTACCCATACGTTCTCACCTCCTTGAATTGGGATTGACAGCTAAAACTCGTAGCCCCAGCAAGCAAAAACCCCGGACAAACTGCCGGGGTCAAGCTCGATTCCGCAATGCCATAAGCACAGGAATCAGAAGTCAGAGAACCTCGGCAGGGAATTAAGCGCTTTGCACCTGCTGTCTTGGGCTGCTTATTCAATTAGGGCAAATCTTGAAAATCTCGAATCTCCTCTGGAGTCTTGTACAGGAAGCTTATGCTGCTTCACCCAGCTTCAGATCTCGCAGCAAACTAATGTCTACTTCAATGGAAGGGCCCATCGTAGCAGAAACATAGACACTGCGCCAGAAGCGACCCTTGGCTCCAGAGGGGCGGTTGCGATCGATCGTCTCTTGGAGCGCCTTCAGGTTGACCAGCAAATCTTCGGTAGCGAAGCCTGCTTTGCCAAACAGAACGTGGACAATACCAGTGCGATCGGCGCGAAACTCCAGTTTACCTGCCTTGAACTCAGCGATCGCTTGGGGCAGATCGAATGTCACCGTGCCGCCCTTAGGTGAAGGCATCAAGCCACGGGGGCCTAGCAGCTTACCCAAGCGAGCTACTTGAGGCATAACATCCGGTGTGGCAATCAGCAGATCAAAGTCAATCTCGCCCTTCTGGATTTGCTCAATCAGTTCTTCAGAACCCGCGATGTCAGCGCCAGCGTTGGTCGCCTCCGTCACCTTTTCGCCTCGTGCAATCACCGCCACTCGCACAACCTGACCTGTGCCTTTGGGCAGTGCTACCGTAGTTCTTAGCTGCTGATCGGTGTACTTGGGATCAATGCCCAGCCGAATATGGGCTTCAGCAGATTCGGGAAACTTAGCAGTCGCGGTCTCCTTGAGCAGGTTGAGGGCTTCAGTCGGCTCATAGGGGCGATCGGCCACCTTTTTCTGTAACTCTTGCAGTCTACGGGATACCTTTGCCATGATGAAACGCTCCTGGGGTCATTAGCGAGGTGCTGCCTCTCCCCCGATAAATGGTCTAGTGTCTGATAGTTTAGTCTTTGATCGTCACGCCCATATTCCGGGCTGTGCCTGCCACAATCTTCATAGCCGCCTCAATGTCGTTGGCGTTCAGATCAGGCAGCTTGGTTTGAGCAATCTCCTGCAACTGGGCACGGGTGATTGAGCCAACTTTTTTGCGGTTTGGCTCTCCCGAACCCAGCTCTACTCCCGCAGCCTTAGCAATCAACCGGGAAGCAGGGGGAGTTTTGAGGATGAAAGTGAAACTCCGATCCTCAAACACCGAGATCTCTACTGGGATGATCATCCCCACCTGATCAGCAGTTCTGGCATTGTATTCTTTGCAGAACATCATAATATTTACCCCGTGCTGACCCAACGCAGGGCCAACGGGCGGGGCAGGATTAGCTTTTCCAGCCGGAAGCGCTAACTTAATCATCGCAACAACTTTCTTTGCCATTGATCCCTAACTCTGTTTCTCCACCTGATTAAACTCTAGCTCCACCGGGGTATCGCGCCCAAAGATGGAAAGCAACGCTTTTAACTTACTGCGCTCTGGACTGACCTCGATCACCTCACCCTCAAAATCTTTGAAGGGGCCAGACAGCACCAGGATTTTGTCACCAGCAGCCATGTCGATCTTCACCACTGGCTCTTGTTCTTGAGTCTGCTTGAAGATGCGCTCCACCTCAGAAGATCCAAGCGGCAATGGCTTAACGTGTCCCCGTCCCCTGCCGTAGCGTCGCTTCTGCTCTGCTCCAACAAAGTTGATGACGTTGGGCGTATTTTTGACCACCTGCCAGGTTTCGTCGTCCATGACCATGCTGATCAAGACGTACCCTGGAAACACTTTTTCCTCAGCATTCAAACGGCTACCGTCCTTGCGGAGCTTGATAGCGGGTGTTTGAGGAATTTCAACCTGGAGGATACGAGTGGCTACATCGAGGGTTTGAACCCGCTGTTCTAAATTTGCCTTGACTCGCTTCTCGCAGCCAGAGGCTACCTGCACGGCATACCACCGAGCAGACCCACTGGCAACCTGGTCGATCGGCGCATCAGCATCGCCTTGCGACTCAAATTGATCGATCGATTCGTTCGATGCAAAAGTCATCCGAACACCTGCTTGGAAGCCCAAGTGAAAAGGTTATCAACCAAGTAAATCAAAGTTGCCGAGAGGATGACCATGAGAATCACAGCAAGAGACTCGCTGATCAGCTGTTGACGGCTCGGCCAGACAACCTTATCCAGTTCGTCTTTAGTTTCCTTCAAGAAGCCACTGACGTTGAACCCAGGCTTCGCC
>DATNQR010000254.1:0-4570 GCA_036703905.1 Thermosynechococcaceae cyanobacterium | reverse complement strand
CAACCTCAGATCGGTCGGCTTCTAGTACAAGGCCCAGCTACTGTCACTACTGAGAGCTTTGATTTACCTTCGGATGTGGAGCTAGTGAATCCTGCTCAGTATGTAGCTACCCTTTCTCCAGGCGCAACGCTGGAAATGGAGTTCAGGATCGAGAAGGGCAAAGGCTATCGCGCGGTAGACAAAGTTCGAGATGAGATGAGCGCCCTAGACTTTCTGCAAATCGATTCCGTGTTTATGCCTGTACGCAAGGTCAACTACACTGTAGAAGAAGCCAGGGTAGGTGGCGCGATCGAGCGCGATCGTCTCGTTATGGAAGTTTCCACCAATGGGAGCCTCACACCTCAGGAAGCGCTAAGTCAAGCGGCAAACTTGCTGGTTGATTTATTCAACCCCTTGAAGGAGATCACCTTCGAGCCGATCGAGGGCGAAAAGGATGAACCAGACGATCCTGCTAACCAGATTCACATCGAAGAGTTGCAGCTCTCAGTACGGGCTTACAACTGCCTGAAACGCGCTCAGATTAATACTGTCGCTGACTTATTGGTCTATACCCAAGAGGATCTCCTGGAGATCAAGAACTTTGGGCAGAAGTCAGCTGAGGAAGTGGTTGAGGCGTTGCAGGAGCGTTTGGGAATTACGCTACCTCAAGACAAATCTTCCAAAAACCTGTAGTTCTTGGGCTGGAGAGGGTTGTTTCTCTCCACGCTCTGCCTAACATCCATCTTAAGCTGTAGAAAACCACCATGCGCCACCGTTGCCGAGTTGCCCAATTAAGTAAGCCTGCTGATCAGCGTCGGGCTTTGCTACGATCGCTCACCACAGAATTGATTCGTAACGGTCGGATCAAAACGACCAAAGTTCGGGCCAAGGCTGTGCGCTCTGAAGCAGAAAAGATGATTACCCTGGCTAAAGATGGGTCTTTAGCGGCCCGCCGCCAAGCGCTAGGATATATTTTCGATAAGCAACTTGTCCATGCTTTGTTTGAGCAGGCAGGAACTCGTTACGCCGATCGTCAAGGCGGGTACACTCGAATCCTTCGTACCGTATCCCGTCGAGGCGACAATGCTGAAATGGCTATCATTGAACTGACCTGAACCATGAATGCTGCCTTGCCACCCACCCAACGAGTCGCCCTGGTGATCCAGTACCAAGGCACTCATTTTCATGGTTGGCAATATCAACCCCACCAGCGAACGGTGCAGGAAGAGATTGAAGTAGCTTTGGCACAGGTACTCGGTCATTCTGTCAGAATTCATGCAGCTGGGCGCACTGATTCAGGTGTTCACGCGGCGGCTCAGGTAGCTCATTTCGATGCCCCAAGCCATATTCCCGCTCAGCGCTGGGCTAACATCCTGAATTCTCGTCTACCAGAAGATGTTTTGGTACGGGCTGCTGCTGCCGTTAGTGATTCTTGGCACGCTCGGTTCTCGGCGCTGTGGCGGCGCTACCGCTACACGCTCTACACTGATCCCACTCCTAATTTGTTCGTTCGTCCCTTTTCCTGGCACTACTACTACGAATCTCTGGATGAGAGCTTGATTCAAGAGGCGCTGAATCCTTTGGTTGGTCGCTACCACTTGGCAGCGTTTCATCGCGCTGGCTCCAGTCGTCCTCATTCCTGGGTGGACGTGCAGGCGGCGGAGTGCAAGCGTCAAGGCTCGTTTGTGGCGATCGAGGTGCAGGCGAGTGGCTTTCTCTACGGCATGATGCGACTGCTGGTGGGACTACTGGTGCAGGTGGGGCGAGGACTGCGATCGCCGCTTAGCTTCACAGAAATTTGGCAGGCACAGCATCGAGACCAAGTGAAGTATGCGGCTCCGCCTCAAGGCCTCTGCCTATTGCGGGTGGGCTATCCAGATTTCCCCTTTGCACCCAATGTGTGGTTCGACACGCAGCCTCTGTTTGTCCTTCCCTCTGGTGTAGGGTTGCCTGCCATGACCTGAGCGATCGTCCCACCGAATTTCTCACTAATCTCACTAGAACAACTGACCCATCACATCTCTTTAGGCTACTATGAGCAACAAAACCTATCTCCCTCCCCAAGACTCCTTGGAGCGCAACTGGTACATCGTTGATGCGGCTGACCAGCGCTTGGGCCGGTTAGCCAGCGAAATTGCCACCGTTCTGCGGGGTAAAAACAAGCCAACCTTCACCCCCTTTCTAGACACTGGGGACTTCGTGGTTGTGATCAACGCCGAGAAAGTAGAGGTGACTGGCAAGAAGCGCACCCAGAAACTCTACCGTCGCCATTCTGGTCGCCCTGGCGGTATGAAAACAGAGACCTTTGCCAAACTGCAAGCCCGGATTCCTGAGCGAATCATTGAGCAAGCGGTTAAGGGAATGCTGCCCAAGAACACTTTGGGGCGGCAGCTGTTTACCAAGTTGAAGGTCTATGCTGGCGCAGAACATCCCCACCAAGCCCAGCAACCTCAAGTCCTTGAGATTAACACGATTCCAGGAGACCAAGACTAATGCAAGCTATCGACCAAGGCCGAGTCATGTATCAGGGAACCGGACGGCGTAAGTCAGCGATCGCAAGAGTTCGCTTGGTTCCGGGTGAGGGGCAGTTGATCATTAACGGCAAACCCGGTGAGCAGTACCTTCAGTTCAACGCGGGCTATCTCTCTGCGGCCAAAGCGCCTTTGGAAACGCTGGGTTTGGAGAATGAGTATGACATTCTAGTTAACGCTCACGGGGGCGGTCTGACTGGACAAGCAGATGCTGTACGGCTAGGCGTGGCCCGGGCTTTGTGTCAGCTAGACCCAGAAAACCGCAAACCCTTGAAGATTGAAGGCTACTTGACCCGCGATCCCCGCGCTAAAGAGCGGAAGAAGTACGGTCTACGCAAGGCCCGGAAAGCACCGCAATTCTCTAAGCGGTAATTTTGCCCCCTCAAGCTTTGCGTCAAACTTCGCCTGCGGGCGAGCGCTAGAATTGAATTGAGTCCGATCGCAACCAAACAAAGTCATGCCCAAACCTGATATTCATCCCAAGTGGTATCCCGAAGCCAAAGTCTATTGCAATGGAGAAGTTGTAACGACGGTTGGCTCCACTAAGCCGGAACTGCACGTTGATGTGTGGTCGGGCAACCATCCCTTTTTCACTGGAACCCAAAAGCTCATTGATACAGAAGGTCGCGTCGAGCGCTTCCTACGGAAGTACGGCATGGTGGATGAGAGCCAAACCGATACGCCGGAGCAGTAGGACGGGTGGGGTCAACCTCTGATCCCGCACCTTTGAGTTGGTTAGTACTTCTCAACTCTTCTACCCTCCCCCGTTGCCTGAGCTAACTTGACCCATGGCTGAAGCATATCTTCTCAGCAAGCTGCAATCTGTTGAGCAAACTTTTAATGAACTAACCCGCCGCTTGGGTGACCCAGATGTTGCCAAAGATCCGGGCGAGTTTCAACGTATAGCCAAATCCCGCTCTTCCCTAGAAGAAGTAGTGAATGCCTACGATTCCTGGAAAGATGCTCAGTCTGAGCTTGTAAGCACACGGCAGATCTTGAAGGAATCGGGCGGCGATTTGGAGCTGCAGGAGATGGCAGCTCTGGAGGTTCAACAGCTAGAGGAGACGATCGCCGATCTGGAAACTCGTCTGAAGATTCTGTTGCTGCCTAGCGACCCCAATGATGACAAAAACATCATGCTGGAAATTCGGGCAGGCACAGGGGGCGACGAGGCTAGCATCTGGGCGGGAGATCTGGTACGAATGTATTCTCGGTATGCAGAGAATCAGCGCTGGCGGGTCAAGCTGGTCAGCGAATCCCTAGCAGATATGGGTGGCTTCAAAGAAGCGATTCTAGAGATTCAGGGCGATCGCGTCTACAGCAAGCTCAAGTTTGAAGCTGGAGTTCACCGAGTCCAACGTGTGCCTGTGACGGAAGCATCAGGGCGAGTCCATACCTCGACTGCTACAGTGGCAATCATGCCAGAAGTGGACGATGTGGAAATTCACATTGATCCCAAAGATATTGAACTGACCACCGCTCGATCGGGCGGGGCAGGCGGTCAAAACGTCAACAAAGTAGAGACAGCAGTTGACTTGATGCACAAGCCGACTGGGATTCGGATCTTTTGCACAGAGGAGCGATCGCAGCTGCAAAACCGGGAACGGGCAATGCAGATTCTGCGGGCTAAACTGTATGAAATAAAGCTGCGAGAGCAGCAGGAGGCAGTAACCTCTATGCGGCGGTCGCAGGTGGGTACGGGGTCTCGTTCCGAAAAAATTCGTACCTACAACTACAAAGACAACCGCATCACTGACCACCGCCTAGGGCAGAACTTTAACCTGTCCCCAGTCCTGGAAGGAGATGTTGATACTTTGATTCAGTCTTGCATTTCCCAAGATCAGCAGGAACGTCTGGAAGCGCTGGCTGCTGAGTCGAATGGACAACCATCCGCTGTGTAATTTCTGAACGCTCAACCTCTGGACGCTTAACCATAGAGGGAAGTGAGTCGAGTTAGGTTTAGGAAACGTTAAATTTGCTTCACCAGTACCCTACGCTCTATCCGGGAACGCTTCTGCGACGGTACAAGCGATTTTTTGCGGAGATCGAACTGCTCAGTG
>DATNQR010000253.1:0-3173 GCA_036703905.1 Thermosynechococcaceae cyanobacterium | reverse complement strand
CATTTCCATGTCCAGTTGGGTGAATTCTGGTTGGCGATCGGCTCTCAGATCTTCATCTCGGAAGCACCGCGCAATCTGGTAGTAGCGATCGCAGCCTGCCACCATCAGCAATTGCTTAAACAACTGCGGCGACTGCGGTAGAGCATACCATTCCCCTGGATTCACCCGCGACGGAACCAGATAATCCCGTGCGCCTTCGGGAGTCGATCGGGTCAGGATTGGCGTTTCCACCTCCAGAAAGTGTTCCTGATCCTCCAAATAGCGCCGCATCGTTTTCACTAATTGATGCCGCAGTTGCAGGTTGCGGCTCATCCGCTCTCGCCGCAAGTCCAAATAGCGATACTTCAGGCGCAGTTCTTCCCGCACCGACTCATGCTCCGCCAGGGAAACCTGGAAAGGTAGTTGCTTCCGCACAGCATTGAGGATCTCGATCTGGTCAGCGTAGATCTCCACTTCGCCCGTATCCAGCCTTGGGTTCAGTGAATCATCAGGACGCTGGGTAACGCGCCCAGAAATTCTCACCACGTACTCATTCCGCAGATCCCCCGCTTGCTGGTAAGAACCTGGAGTCCGTACCGGATCGCTGACGATCTGCACGATGCCGGTGCGATCGCGCAAGTCTATAAAAATTACGCCCCCATGATCTCGACGGCGATCGACCCAGCCGCAAAGAGTAACGGTTTCTCCAAGATGGCTGGCGCGGAGGTGAGCGCAATAGTGGGTTCGCATGGCTTCCGAAGATTTTGCTAGGAGCGATGAGTTCAGTCTAGCGATTGCAGACCTCTGGCAAGCGAGGTGTCTACAGGCTCTGACATTTTTGAGCCTTCCCATTATGCCCCATTGGGGACGGACAGCAGGGGGACGATCGTCTTCAGAATCGTCTTCAAAAATTGTGCTTCGCCAACTCTTCCACTTGTGCTACTATCATTAACTGTGGATGAAGCGGGTCGGTGCCCGAGCGGTTAATGGGGGCGGACTGTAAATCCGCTGGCTACGCCTACGCTGGTTCAAATCCAGCCCGGCCCATCCACACAACCAAAGATGTGAAACTCAAAACTCTACATCCTTGGTTTTCAATTCTCCGCCCGTGTGGCTCAGTGGTAGAGCACACCCTTGGTAAGGGTGAGGTCATGGGTTCAATCCCCATCACGGGCTTAAATCAGCAGAGTGCTCGCCTAGCTATTGACGTAGTTTGACGTAAGTCAAGTGTAGAACCATTCTTTGTATTCTTCGCCTCACTCCAAAAAGTTTCAGTTAAGGAGTGCCAGATGGATGGCGCAGACAGGCAGCGAGTTCAGAAATTTCTGAAAACGTGGAAAGGCTCTCAGGGGAATGAGAGAGCCAATTATCAGGGATTCTTTCTTGACTTGTGTGATGCGTTGGGAGTCGATCGCCCACCGCCAAAGGGGAATATCCCTGGCGATCCCTATGCCTTTGATAAGGATATTCGCGTCATTCATAAAGACGGTTTCAGCACCAACTATGCCGATTTCTACAAGGATGGGCACTTCCTGATTGAGGCAAAACAGGGTGGGAGTGCTTCCAACAAGGGCACGGCGAAGCGGGGAACGAAAACCTACGATACGGCGATGGAGAAAGCCTTTTATCAGGCGCTTAGCTACACGCCGTTCTTGGCGAATAAGCCACCGTTTGTGATGACCTGCGATATTGGGTCGCACTTTGAAGTGTGGATGAGCTTTAGCGGCAACTACGGCGGCTATGGGGCACGGGAAACCATATCGCTGGATAAGCTGCTAAATGAAAAGGAGTTCGATCGCTTTGTTGCCATCTTTAGTGATCCGCAAAGTCTGAACCCGGAAAAGTATCGGGCGAAGGTGACGCGGGAGGTTGCGGATACGCTGGCGAAGCTGGCGCGATGGCTGGAGGAGCAGGGACATGAGCCGCAGGAGGCTTCTAGCTTTTTGATGCGCTGCATTTTTACGATGTTTGCGGAAGATGTGGACTTGCTCAAGGGTGAGGTGTTTACCAAAGCGTTGAAGGAACGCTGGATTGCTGACCCTGCTTCGTTTAGGCCGCAGGTTGAGGCGCTGTGGCAAACGATGAACACGGGCGGCAGCTTTGGATTTGAGCGGATTTTGCGGTTTAACGGCAGCTTTTTTGCCAATGCAACGGCGTTTGATTTGCCCCAGGCGCAGCTAGAGATTTTGCATGAGGCGGCAGACAAGGATTGGAGTGCGGTGGAGCCTGCGATTTTTGGGACGCTGCTGGAGCGGGCGTTGGACAAGAAGGAGCGGAGCCGTTTGGGCGCGCACTATACGCCGCGATCGTATGTGGAGCGGTTGGTGCGTCCGGTGGTGATGGAGCCGTTGCGGGAGGAGTGGCTGTTGGTGGAAAGTGAGGTCGATCGCCTACTCATCCTCAAAGATAATCAGCAGGAGCCGACAAAGGCACAGCGGCAAAAGGCAGCGATCGAAATTCAAGCGTTTCTCGACAAGCTCCAGCAGATTCGCGTGCTTGATCCGGCGTGTGGGACGGGAAATTTCCTTTACGTGACGCTGGATTTGCTGAAGACGCTGGAACAGGAGGTGCAGACGCGCTTGCTGGATGTGGTGGGGCAGGTGACGACGGATTTGCTAGAGGAATTTGATCCGCGATTGGCGGGGCGAAAGCAGGTGAACCCGGCGCAGTTTTTGGGGATTGAGATTAATCCCAGAGCTGCCGCGATCGCCGAACTGGTGATCTGGATTGGGTATCTGCAATGGCACTTTAAGCGGTATGGCACCACTCCGCCACCAGAGCCGATCTTGCAGGATTTCCACAATATTGAATATCGGGATGCGGTGTTGGCGTATGACGGGAAAGAGGAGGCGATCGATCAGAAAACGGGAAGGGTGAAAACGCGCTGGGGCGGTCGGATGATGAAGCATCCGGTGACGAGTGAAAATGTGCCCGATCCGAGCGATCAAATTCCTATCTATCGCTATATCAATGCACGCCCTGCTGAGTGGCAAGAGGCAGATTACATTGTCTCAAACCCGCCATTTATTGGTAATGCTCGAATGCGCCAGCGTTTAGGAGATGGCTATGTTGAGGCACTTCGAGAAGTTTATGTAGCTGTGCCGGATAGCGTTGATTACGTGATGTACTGGTGGCACAAATCAGCCGAATTAGTGCGTTTAGGTAACTTGAAAAGCTTCGGATTAATCACAACT
>DATNQR010000252.1:0-1723 GCA_036703905.1 Thermosynechococcaceae cyanobacterium | reverse complement strand
ATTCACAGATCGGTCAGAAGATTTTGAACAGCTATGGGAACACCTCTAAGCTACCTCCAGCAACGCGCCAACGACGATTGGCTGGTGGGTTACGACAGCCACGAGTTTTTTGTCCTGAGCGATCGTCTCTATCAGGAATATGGCACCACTACTCGATCTGCACCCCTGAAGATCCTCCTGGCAGAACCCGATGCGTTCCAATTTCTGGCTCACTTCATAGCCGCCTGCGCTGCCGAGTGCCATGTCTTTCTGGCAAACCCGAACTGGGTTCAGGCTGAGTGGCAGCAGGTGTTGGAATTGGTGCAGCCCGATCGGGTAGTGGGGATAGTGCAAACTGCTTTAGTGAAGCAGCGCGAGGTGCTAGGCAAAGTTCAGTTTCCCTCCACCCCCTTCCCGCCTCCCCTCATCCTCATTCCCACAGGCGGCAGTTCTGGCAAAATCCGCTTTGTCATGCACACCTGGCAGACTTTGATGGCCTCGGTGCGGGGATTTCGGCAGTATTTCGGAGTCGATCGCGTCAATTCCTGCTGTGTGTTGCCGCTCCACCATGTGAGCGGATTAATGCAGTTTTTACGATCGTTCACCTCCGGCGGACAACTGGCTCTCTGCTCCTGCAAAGCTCTAGCGGACAATCTACCCTGCGACCCCGGCCAATTCTTTCTCTCGCTTGTGCCTACCCAACTCGATCGCCTCCTCCCTGCCCCCTTGCCCCACTTCCACACCGTTTTTCTGGGTGGCGCTCCCGCTTGGCCAGAACTGCTGGCGCAAGCGAGAGCGCGAAAGATCCGCCTTGCCCCCACCTACGGCATGACCGAAACTGCCTCCCAGATTGCCACACTAAGACCAGAGGATTTTTTCGCAGGACAAACAGGCTGCGGTCAAGTGTTGCCCCACGCTCAAATTGAAATTCTGCAAGAGACGATCGCCATCCGCTCCAGTGCCCTCGCTTTGGGCTACTACCCTAATTACTTTGAGCAGACAACCTTCCAGCCAGACGACCTGGGGTGTTTCGACGATCGCGACTCACTGCACCTGATTGGACGGGCCAGCGACAAAATCATCACGGGCGGAGAGAACGTGTTTCCGGCAGAAGTCGAAGCGGCAATCCGAGCCACTGGACTGGTGCAGGATGTGTGCGTGGTTGGGGCCAGCGATCGACACTGGGGCCAGGCAATTAGCGCAATTTACGTTCCCCTCAATGCGTCTGAGGAACAATTGCAGAGCGCCTTAGCTAATAACTTGAGTAAGTACAAACGGCCCAAGCACTGGGTTGCTGTAGAAACCCTGCCCCGCAACGCACAGGGGAAGATCGATCGCTCTCAAATCACCAAGCTAATTCAACAACAGATTGAGCAGCTTTAAGCGACTGAAAAAGGGGCTGCTATGGTATAGCCCCTTCTAGTTCACTTTCTATTTGTAAGGTTCTACTTGTAAAGCCGCCCGACTAGGCAAACGCCGGAACGGGGATCGTCAGGTGGGGATAGAGGGGGAAGCGATCGCACAACTGCGCTACCCGTTGGCGACAGTCCTGAGTCGTGGCCTCACTATCCGGGTTTAGTAGGCGATCGGCGATGATGTTGCCGATCTCGGTGAACTCGACTGGGCCCATGCCGCGAGTGGTCATAGCGGGAGAACCCAGCCGCAGACCACTGGTGACAAAGGGTGATTGAGGATCGAAGGGAACGGTGTTTTTGTTAGCGGTGATGTTGACGGTGCTAACGAG
>DATNQR010000251.1:0-6759 GCA_036703905.1 Thermosynechococcaceae cyanobacterium | reverse complement strand
CGTCCTCTGGAATGGGTCGATCGGCACAATAGTTCTGCTGATAAAACTGAATGCGCTCTCTGCCGCCTGTCACTTCCAGCAGATCCTGGTAGAGAGAAACTGACCATTCCCAATCTAACCCCGTTTCGGCAAAGGCACGATTGAAGGCAACCCGATGGCCGTCTCGCTCTGTGTCGGCTAACGTGCCGTCAATATCAAAAATCAACGCTTGAAGTTGCATCTGGCCTGATGTTTTTGGGGAAAATTGCTCAACTCAACCAGTCTCGCACTTTCGTTCCAAAATAACTCTCTTTTGTACTCCAGGGGACGAAGAAACGAGTGATGAGTTTGACCGATACACAAGCTTTAGCCGATATACAAGCGGGCAGACCGCCTACATCTACCCCACCAACCGCTTACAGAGGCAGCCAAACTGAGAACGTACTGCCAACCCCAACAGTAGACGTGAAGGAAACCCGTCCCCCGTGTAGTTCAGCAAACTGTTTAGTTAAGGATAGCCCTAGTCCTGTCCCTACCCATTGTTGATCGCTAGAACCATTAACTTGTTGAAAGGGCTGAAACAATAGGTGCTGCTTTTCAGGGGGAATGCCAGTTCCTGTATCGCTGACTTCCAGAACAAGGAATGGGGCATGAGGCAAGGCGCAGAAAGGTAAATTTGATAGCTCTGCTGGCAAGGTAATCGCTTCTAATTCTGCTCCAAAGGCAACTCGGCTGCTCAGGCTAATCGTTCCTCCGGGAGGCGTAAATTTCACTGCATTGGACAAATAGTTGAGCAGGATTTGTGTAACTCTCTGCTGGTCTACCACAATGGACTCGACTGCCATCGGTAGCTTCAGAGAGAGGGTTTGCTGTTTGTCAACCGCTCGGACTTCAACGATCGCGATCGCACCTTGGCAGAGTTCCTCTACGTCAACAACTTCTTTATAGAGTTCCTGCTTGCCCGCCTCTATTTTGGCAAGGTCTAGTAGCCCATTGATCAGCTTCAGCAAATGATCTCCACTGCTGTGAATCAGAGACAGGTACTGCTCCTGCTTGGAATTGATAGAACCAAAATACTGTTTCAGCAAAACATCTGATAAGCCTAAAATTGAAGTCAAGGGCGTTCGCAATTCATGGGAGATGTTAGCAATGAAACTAGACTTGAAGTGATTTAGTTCTTGCTCTTTGGCTAAGGATTTGTAGATCTCTTCTTCAGACTGCTTGCGCTGGATAAATAAACCAAGTTCGGTTGAGGCTGAAATCAGGTCAATTAAGCGGTGATCCTCTGGGCGAGCTTTGAACATATAAAACACGAGGACTGTAATAACTTCATCATTGGCTAAGAGCGGAATTCCTAATGTTGCCTTCAGCCCTGCCGCTATTGCCATCTGAGACCGAACGTAGGTGCTGTCTGTTTCTGTGGAGACATCCTGATGCCACTCGGTTTGCTTTGAGATCCAAACGCGTCCAGGAATCCCAACATTAGGCGGAAATGTGAATGTCTGGCTCTGTTGCCTAAATTCTGTTAGCCGATCGGTTTTGCTATACCAAGCAGGACTACATTCCATCACCGTCCTGTCTAAATTGGGAACCCATGCTTCTCCAAAATCCCATTGCGTTGCTTCACAAACCTTTTCGATGGCAACCTGCAAAGCTGAGTGGAAATCGGGAGAAACCACAATTGCTTGAGTGACCGTTTTCAGCAATTGACTATCTTCCTCGATCGCTTTTCGATCAGTAATATCTATGCAAGACCCAGTAAAGCCAGCAAACGTCCCATCAGGTAGAAAGCGAGGCATTCCAGTGTCTAGCATCCAGCGATATTCTCCATCTGCCCGTCTCAATCGGTATTCAATTGTGTAAGGTGCTTGGGTCGCAAAAGCGGCAGCATAACTTCCAGACCAGTATTGACGATCGGCTGGATGTAGCCCTTGCTGCCAACCCTCTCCAACTTCCTGCTCAAGCGATCTCCCAGTAAATCGGAGCCAGGTTTGGTTACAGAAAGTGCACTGCTGATCAGGATCATCAACCCAAATCAAAACTGGGGCGCTATTTGCGATCGTCCGAAACCGATCCTCGCTTTCGCGTAGAGCAGCTTCCCGATGCTGTAGCTCACGGGTCAGGTGTTCTGCCTCTATCAGCTTTCGGCGTAGCTCAAGCTGTGCCACAGTCTGACGACCAAGGGCGCGCAGTGATTCAATTTGGGTTGGGGTGAGTTCTCGTGGAACAGTATCAATGACGCAAATCGTTCCAAGACTATGGTCATCCGGCGTGACTAAAGGAACTCCGGCATAGAACCGTATACTAGGCTCTTCTATCACTAGGGGATTATCTGCAAACCGATCGTCTAGCGCAGTGTCTGGCACGATCAAGATATCAGGCTGCAAGATTGTGTGACTACAAAATGCAACGTCACGCGGTGTACTGACATCACTTAAGCCTATGCAGGATTTAAACCATTGGCGCTCGGCATCTACTAAGCTCACCAAGGCGATCGGGGTCGCACAAATGCTGGCAGCTAGAGTCGTCAGGTCATCAAAAGACACTTCTGGTTCAGTGTCCAGAATTTGGTACTCGCCGAGAGATTTCAGCCTGGTAGATTCGTCGTCAGGCAGGGGTGCTATCTGCATCGTTTTCTAGAGAATGTAATGAACTAGATGAAAGAAAAACTAGCTTTCTGAGCAAATTCACAGGAACAACACGTTTCACAACAACCACACCAGACTCCCTGCCCTTACTGGATTTCAAGAGAATGCCGTCACCGCCTTCTAGAGCGATTAGCGTCTCAAGTCAGCGAGCAAGCAGTATTTCAGCCAGCACTTATCGTTGCGATCCTAATCTAGAATTCCTGAATGCTGCCTGAGCGGACGTTCAAAAGAGGACAGCCTGAGCCTCAAACGCAATCCAGAGAGGTGCTTGCGTAGCCTCCCGAAGGGAGAGGTAGGAAAGTTGCAGGTGAACTATACAGGAGTCACCATCAATGAGGGAATTATCATGCGTCCCACCATTCAAAGCGACAGCAATAAAGTCCTTGCCTTCGATCGAGGGGACTCTGCCCAGTCTGTTGCCCTGAAACATCTTCACGTTCTTTTGGTCGAAGATGAGCCGGACGTGGCTGATCTCTTCACCTTCGTGCTGGAGTTTGAGGGCGCGAAGGTCGTCCTGGCAGGTTCGGCGCTGGAAGCTTTGAAGAAGCTCAGTACCTCTCGTCCTGACCTGTTGGTCTGCAACGTTAAATTGCCGGATCACGATGGCACTTGGCTACTCCGCCAAATCCGTGCCCAGGGCATAACTCAGCAGCAACTTCCAGCGATCGCCGTCTCCTCCTACACCCGTGAGATCTATGGCAGCGATGTTTTAGCAGCAGGTTTTCAGTCCTTCCTGTCTAAACCGCTCAATCCAGATGACCTGGTTAAAGAAGTACTGCTGCTGACGAGTGGGAATGAACCTTCACAAAATAACGACAGACTAGATAATGACAGACTAGCTGCTGGTCTGTAGAGGAATTTCCTGGGACTCAGCTTCTCTGCAAGTAGCCTCATATCGTACTCTGGGAGAAGCTTGAACAGTTCTTTGACCAGCGCTGGCTCGCGCTAGCTGAGCTACATTATGGTTGCCTCAATTCCTCGCTTCACCGACATTCAGAACCACTGGGCCCGCCCGTTCATTGAGGCTCTAGCCCAGCGTGGGATTGTGAATGGATTTCCCGATCGCACCTTTCGCCCCGATCGACCCATTAATCGTGCTGAGTTTGCCGCCCTGCTGCAAGCTGCCTTCCTCCGTCCATCTCGACGACCCTACACGCCCTTTGTAGATTTTCCAGCCAGCTATTGGGCTGCTCCTGCCATTCGCAAAGCGTTTGAGATGGGCTTCCTATCCGGTTTTCCCAACCAGCAGTTTCGGCCGCTCGATCCGTTGATGCGGGTACAGGCGTGGGTAGCCCTGGTGAATGGACTACAGCTTAAATCGTCCGGCGACGCTTCTCTGCCAGCGCTGTTTCGGGATGCGGCTCAGATCCCCAGTTGGGCTGCCAGCCTGGTGGCAGCGGCGACCGAGGCCGAAATGGTCGTTAACTACCCCACAGTGGAAAGGTTGCGATCGCAGGAAAACGCGACCCGTGCCGATGTTGCAGCGTTCCTCTACCAAAGCTTGGTGGCCCTGGGGCAAGCGGAGGCAATCAACTCTCCCTACCTCGTCCAACGGGCTAAAACCGTCAACGTCAGCCACCCACGGGAGTTTCGGGGGGTGTGGGTGTCCTGCATTTGGGGCGCAGATTTTCCCTCTAAGCCCGGCCTCAGCGCTCAGAAGCAGCAGGCCGAGTGGATTGCTTTGCTGGAGCAAGTGCAGGCGATGAACTTCAACGCGGTGTTTCTCCAAGTGCGGCCAGAGGGTGATGCACTCTATGATTCCAAGCTGGAACCGTGGAGCCACTGGCTGACCGGCAAGCAAGGCCAGCCCCCGGAGCCATACTACGACCCGTTGCAGTTTGCGATCGACCAGTGCCACCAGCGCAACATTGAACTTCACGCCTGGTTCAACCCCTACCGCGCCAGCAACACAGGCGACGACTTCCAAGTTGCGCCACACATTGCCGTCACCCACCCCGAAGTGGTCTACGACTGGGGCAACCAGCGCTGGATGGATCCAGGGGCAAAAGTGGTGCAGGACTTAACCTACAGCGTGATCCTGGATGTGGTGCGGCGCTACGACGTGGACGGGGTGCAGTTGGATGATTATCTGTATCCCTACCCGATCGCTGGCCAAAACTTCCCAGACGACAAGACCTACCAGGCCTACAAGACTAGTGGCGGCAACCTTTCTCTAGGGGACTGGCGCAGAGAGAACGTGAACCAACTGATCCAGCGCCTCAGCGTTGGAGTTCGGTCAGAAAAGCCCTGGGTCAAGTTTGGGGTTAGTCCCTTTGGCATCTATCGCCCTGGACAACCAGCCCAAATTCGCGGTCTGGATGCCTACGACAGTCTCTACGCCGATGCGCTGAAGTGGCTCCAGCAGGGCTGGGTCGATTACCTCGCGCCGCAGCTTTACTGGCGCATTGACCCACCCGCCCAGAGCTACCCAGCGCTGCTGAACTGGTGGTTGGATAACAACCCGAAACAACGCCACCTCTACATCGGCAACAGTCTGGTGAAGCTGGGGCAAGATCGGGATTTGATGGAAATCGAGCGACAAGTCGCCCTTACTCGTCAGAACAACGATCGTCAAGCACAGGGAAATATTTTCTTTAGCATGGAGGTTTTCTCAGAAAACCGCCTGGGCATCCGCGATCGCTTCCAGTCTGAAACCTACCGTACCTCGGCGCTTGTCCCGATGATTCCGTGGTTAACTGCCCCGCCACCCCAAACGCCACGGGTGCAGGTCAGCAACGGTCAGCTTTCCTGGAGTGCGGGCGCAAATCCTCGCGCCTGGACGGTGTATCAAAAGCAGGGCGATCGGTGGACACTGCACCGAATTCTCCCTGCCGCCACCACCACCCTAAAGCCTGCACCAGGAACCTACGCGATCGCGGCAGTCAATCGGCTGGCAGTGGAAAGCTCTGGAACCATAGCGATCGTGTAGACTCGTTGCAAAATACCTAGAAAAACCAACGGCTTCAGAATTTGAACCCTGAAGCCGTTGTTCGGCAAGCCTCAGCAGAGCTTGGGTTTACCGGGTCTTCTTGAAAGGCGGCACCCAGATTTGAACTGGGCGTGGAGGTCGTAGGTCTGGGATTTGTACAGTTGCTGATTCTAGGGATGAATCGCAGGCTAGAAGCCCACAGCTACGTTCAAGATCTGACAAAATCATCCTGCCGCTAAGCAAGGCCTAAGAAAACAACCTAAGAAAACAAGTTGAAGCGCTGAAGTTGGGTCTTAACCAGAGCAGGCAGCGTTTTGTGCAGTTGCGCTTTGTTCTGAAATACCAGCCGACTCTGGCTCGGCAGATCGAACGGAAACTGACCCAGCAAATCAGACCGCTCTAGCTGGGCCAGCAAAATTTGCTCCGATCGCTTGCTCTGCAACGCATAGCCCGTCTCCACGCAGACTTTAGGACTGGGGATCAGGAGCGGAGGTGTTCCAGGAATGTGAGCGATCGACGTGCCATCTGCTACAAACAACAGGCTTTTCCGAATGTCCCGCATCAAAGTACTGTTGAGGCGCACCGGCCCATCCGTGAGGCGATGGGACTCCTTCAGGGTTAGAGGTAATCGGGACTGCTGGTTTAGGTCGTCCAAGACGCTTTGAAGTTCTTCCCGCAGCAGACTGCTGGACTCTGGATACTCGCCCTGGTAGCTCAGAAAAATCGTAGGTTCCAGCAGCGCCAGCACGTCTTGTTTGGTGAAGTAAATTTCGTGACTGGATAAGTCAATGTTGGCGATCGTGTAGCCGCCGCTCCCCTCAATGTAGAACTCGACAGGTTCGCCTTCTAAGTAGCGCTGGAACCAAGCGGACTGGCTAACTTCGGCGCGATCGTCCAAGAAATCCGCCCGTAGCCCAGATTTCAGCAAACTGTTTTTGCTCAGCCGCAAATCGTGGGGCCGCTTTTCTAATTCCTTTAGAGGCTCATACTCTGCCAGATACCAGGCTTTGAGGGCAATAATCGCCATGCGCTGTGCCTCACGAATCGGTTGAAACTACAGCTTACTATTTCTCTTCGCTGGTCTGTATAAACCCAAAGGAAAGCCCGTTATTCCTATGCCGTTATTCTTATCTGTGTTCTGACTAAGAGCGAAACGCAAAAGTAGAGTTTCAGGGTTTCCCCTTCTCCATTTTTGACAGCCCT
>DATNQR010000250.1:0-4089 GCA_036703905.1 Thermosynechococcaceae cyanobacterium | reverse complement strand
TCAATCGTGCCAGCCATCGTAAGTAGCGGGACTGGCTGCCTGACAAAATTTCCCTCATTCCCAACCCCTGTCCCGCAAGGATACAAGGGTAGCACTTAGGAAGTCATGAAGTGCCCACGATGTGGATAGCTTGAGTTCCCTCAGTCAATCGGGCAAAGGGATTCAAGATACCGAGTTTGTGTGAGGCAGCAGCGATCGACAACTGGTTACATAGAAAAGAGAAGCCACATTTTCGGCATTCCTCTATGCATGCACAGCAGCCTCCGGGCTGCTTTTTTGTGGGTTGAGAATGCTAGGCTCATAGCGTGCCCTCCGCCGCAACTTCTCATTCTCTTATGCTGATTCCCCTCACCCGCGAAACCTTCGAGAGCCTAATCCCCGCAGTGGCCACCAGCGCTCAGTACGGCTACTACTGGGGTAAGGCTGCCAACGTGCTGTTGCGCCTGCTGATTTCAGTGGCGGGGGCTTCAGTAGTGCTGATTTTAGGCCTGTTTCTGGGCGATGGGTTTGAGTTTCTACGGTTGATCTTAGGGATCACGGCAGGGCTGTATTGGCTCTGGGGCCCAGTGCTGTGGGCCAGCCTGCGAAATCTGGAATACCGGCGCTTTGGCTATAGCGGCTTCTGGCGCGGTGAGATCCAGGATGTGTTTCTTACAGAGGAACTGATTGGCCAAGAAGAAACGGTAAACGATCGTGGCGATCTAGTGATTGTGGAAAATCGCGAGCGCTGCTTGAACCTGGTGGTGGGGGATGAGACAGGATTCTCCAACCGTCTACAGGTTCCCATCAAGCGCAGCTATCAAGGACTGGAGGTGGGCGATGCGGCAGAAATGCTGCTGCTGTCAAACCGCCGTGACTTGGGCCGCATCGGCAAGACCACAGATATTTACATTCCCAGAGCTAATGTCTGGGTTAGCGACTATCCCTATCTGCAACGGGAAGCGTTTGTGGAGGTGAGCCGCCAGCTCAGCAGACGGCAACGGGACGATCGTCAACCCCTTCAGCGGCCGTCCAAACCTGATTCCAGTAAAGGCGGCGCTCTGGCCCGTCGTCCTGATCGTGACTCGCAGCAGCGTTCTTCAGACTGGTGAGCCGCGAGCGGAATGATCGATCGCTAGGGGCTGAGAGGATTTTCCACTTCCGGTTTCATGGCAAAGGTCAGCACGGTTTCGTCCACGCCTCGAAGCTTAAGCAAGCTGAATTTGGTGATTTCATCTTCCTTCAGGTAGTCCGCAACGGCAGCAGAAACCAGAATGCTATTGGGGTCGGCTGCTTCCTGGAGGCGAGAGGCAATGTTGACACTGGGGCCGATCGCTGTGTAGTCAGCGCGATTGGCTCCACCAAACATCCCCACTACTGCGGTTCCCTGGTGGATGCCGCAGCGAAATTGCATCGGACTCGTGCCCTGTTCTTGCCAGCGCTGGTTGAGTTGGCGCAGCGATCGGTGCATCTGACGGGCTGCTGCCACAGCGCGATGGACTTGTTCACCAGGGGATAGCTCTTCGGGTGCACCAAACAGGGCCAGAATGGCATCTCCCATAAATTTGTCCACTGTGCCGCCATTCTCAAACACGGCACGGGTCATTTCGGTCAGGTACTCGTTCAGCAACTCGGCTACCCGCCGCGATCGCAGTGTGTTCGATAGCTGCGTGAACCCGACAATATCGCTAAATAGCACCGTTACCAAACGCGGCTCTGGGCTTAGATCCAATACCAATTCTCCCTGAGCGGCCCGTTCCACTAAGGAAGGCGGCAGAAACCGCCTCAGTACGGAACCCGTTAAATAGGCGTTAAGTTCGGCTACCCGTTGTTCGTTCGCTTTCAAAGCCAGCAAATTATGAACTTCTGCCAGCAACTCACGATCGCTGAAGGGCTTGGACAAGTAGCCATCTGCCCCTTTCTCCACGCCTTCAATTCGCGTGTCTTCATCGGCTTTGGCCGTCAGCAGGACGATCGGCGTTCCCTTCAAGTCAGGCTGTTCTCGGATCATCCGAATCAAGTCTAGTCCTGACACCAGAGGCATCATCAAATCCGTGATGATCAACTGGGGACGATGGGTTTGAGCCGCTTGGAAACCCTCAGAGCCATTGCGCGCCGTCCAAACCTGGTAGCCCTGCGCCCGTAGAATTCCAGACACATAGGTTCGCAAATCGGGATTGTCATCCACGATCAGAATCCGAGCAGCCGCAGGGTTTATGGGTAAAACATTAAGGTCTGGCGAGGAAGCAACTGATTCCTCTTCCTCCTCCTCTAGCTCCATTTCCACATCCGACAGTTCCACCGAGGCTCGGCTGGGTTGGCCCTCGGTTTGCACGTTGATCACCTGCTGGGCTGGCAGATGAGCGCTGCCGCTTTGCAGCCAGACTGTAAAGGTTGTGCCAGATCCGTAGAGCGAGTCCACCGTCACCTGTCCGTGGTGCAGTTCCACCAATTCTTTCACCAGCGCCAGTCCCAAGCCGCTTCCCTCATAGCTGCGATTGGCGGAGCCTTCTGCCTGACGGAAGCGATCGAACAGATGAGGAATCTGGTCAGGGCGAATGCCAATGCCCGTGTCGATCACCTTGAGCAAGCAGTGATCCCCGGCGGGCTGTAGGGTAACGGTGATGCTGCCGCCACTGGGGGTAAATTTCATGGCGTTGGAGAGCAGGTTATACAGCACCTTGTCGAAACGCTCCAGATCCAAATAGACAGGAGCGCAGGCCGCCAGATGAGTCACCAAGTTAATGCCTTTTTTGTCGCAGTAGGGGCGGAAGGAATCAACGGTTTGGCTGACGAACTCGCTCAGGTCGCAGGGACGAAAGCTGGGCTGCATCCGTCCAGCATCCAATCGCTGAAGATCAAGGAGCTGGTTGACCAGCCGCAGCAGTCGCCGGGAGTTTCGCAGGGCAATTTCTGCTTGTTCGTAAGAAAGTCCTTGATTTTGGGCTACGGCAGATTCCAACGGGCCGATCGTCAGCGTTAGGGGTGTGCGGAATTCGTGGGAGATATTCTGGAAAAACTCAGTTTTTTGACGATCGAGAGCCAGCAGTTGCTCGGCTTGCTGGCGCGTTTTCTGATACAGACGCGACTGCTGCACCGCGATCGCGGCCTGGGCCGCCACGGACTGGGCTAGTTCAACCTCGGTGATGCGCCAGCGCCGGAACTGCTGGTTTTGCCGCAGAGATATACTGCCGATGATTCGACCATCCGACAGCAACGGCACAACGAGCAAAGCCCGGGCCTGCGCTCGAAAGGGCTGATCGGGAATGGACATTTCGGGGTAGTGTTTCAAGTCGTTTAGAACTACGGGCTGCTGGGTCATCAGCAGTTGCCGCAGCACCGGATTACCCACGATCGGAACAACGGACTGGGGCAGGGGACGAGTCACCTCTGCCTCGTCCAACTCCTCTCCTGAAACATCCAGTGGATCGCTGCCCACTGTTGGAGTGCTGCTGCCTGTACGAACCGGATCGTACAACCCAACACACTGCACAAATTCGTCCTCTGGAGTCCACAAAGACAGGGCACACCCATCCACATGCAGCGCTTGCCCCAACTGCTGCGTGATCGCGGCGAAAATTTCTTGGGGATCAAGGCTAGAGCGAATAGCCGTGGTGATTGTGTTGATTAGGGTTTCTCGCTTGGCCAAAGCGCGGATCTGCTCGTAGCTGCGGGCTTGGGAAAGGGCCAGCGCTGCCTGATCAGCCACCATCGTTAGTAGCTGTACCTCGTCCTCCTGCCACGGCCGCGACCCGTTCCACTGATGCAGCGCCAGCACCACCATGAGTTCCTGCTGACTGATCAGAGGAATGAGCAAACTGGAGTGGATGTTGGCACTTGTATAAATCTCTCGCCGCTGTTGTGCTTCTGGGGTATCTGCTTGCAGGCGATCGTCCGTCTCAACGTTTTGAATCACCTGAGCTTCCCGAATGGGCCACACCGTCTGCCCTAGCAGCGCCTTGAAAGCTTCGTCGGGCTGCGGATCGGTCATTGAGTTAACGTAGACGAACCATTCATCCTCCAAGCGATCCTCTCGGTAGGGCCGCACCACGCAGGCATCCACCTCGAACATAGGGACGATCGTTTCACCGATCGTCTGAAGAATCTGGC
>DATNQR010000249.1:0-11706 GCA_036703905.1 Thermosynechococcaceae cyanobacterium | reverse complement strand
CACGATCGCTACCCTGCTGAACAAGCTTAAAGCCGGCCAGCCACGGGCGATCGGGCTTGACCTGTACCGCGACCTGACTGTGCCGCCGGGAACTTCAGCCCTGGAGCAGGTGTTTCGATCGACTCCCAATCTGATCGGCATCGAAAAAAAGGTGGCCGATCGGAACAGCGATGCTGTTGCTCCAGCACCCGTTTTGAGCCAGTTGAAGCAAGTGGCCGCAAACGATGTGGTGCTGGATGCAGACGGCAAGCTGCGCCGCGGACTCTTGTTCCTCACCCCAGATTCTGGCGAAGCAATTCCCAGCCTAGGGTTGGTGCTGGCACAGCTCTATCTAGAGAAGCAAGGCATCACACCCACCGCCGCAGCAAACGGGGCAATGCAGTTCAACCAGGCAGTGTTCACGCCCTTTGAAGCTAACGACGGCAGCTATGTCCGCGCTGATGCCGCCAGTTACCAGATTTTGCTGAACTTCCGTCGAGCAGCTTTCGAGATGGTTTCCCTAACGGACGTGCTGGAGAATCGAGTGCCTGCGTCCCAGGTGCGCGATCGAGTTGTGCTGATCGGCGCAACGGCTCGCAGCCTCAACGATTTCTTCTACACGCCCTTTGGTGCGAGTCTGGTGGGTTCCCCTAGGCAAACCGCCGGAGTAGAGGTGCAGGCGCACCTGACCTCCTCAATTCTGAGCGCTGCCTTGGATCAGCGCCCCTTGCTGCAAACTTGGTCGGAGCCCATTGAGGTTCTCTGGATTCTCTTTTGGGCCGGAGCGGGGGCAGGTGCAGTCTGGGTGGTGCGCTCAGACACGGCCCAGCGCCGCACTTACTTGCGGTCGGGCTTGCTGTTGGTGGGCTTGTCTGCCGGATTAGTGCTGGGAGCCTACGGCTTGTTCCTGAATAGCTGGTGGATTCCCGTTGTGCCGCCATTGCTGGCGCTGGCGGGATCAGCCACGATCGTCCTGGCCTACATCGCCCAACTGGAGCGGCAGGAGCGCAAGACCGTAATGAATTTGTTCGGTCGCCACGTCACTCCCAAAATTGCCGATGTGATTTGGCGGGAACGGCATCAACTCCTGGAGGCAGGCCGGCTGCCCGGTCAACAACTCACCGCCACGGTGCTGTTTGCTGACCTGAAAGGCTTCACCTCCATCACTGAGCAAACCGACCCCCGCACGCTGATGCGCTGGTTGAACGAGTGCATGGAAGCGCTTGCCGAAACCATTTTGGCCCACGGCGGCATTGTGGACAAATTCATTGGGGATGCAGTGATGGCGGTTTTTGGTGTGCCCATTGCCCGCACCACACCAGAGGCGATCGCTCAGGATGCCATCGATGCGGTACGGTGCGCTGTGGCGATCGCCGCTACCCTGGACAAGCTCAACCAGCACTGGAAAGCCCAGGATCGCCCCACTGCCACCATGCGAATTGGCATCGCCACGGGAACAGTGATCACGGGTAGCCTGGGCAGTTCCCAACGCCTCGACTACACCACGATCGGTGATAGTGTCAACGTTGCAGCTCGTCTAGAAAGCTACGACAAGTCGATGGACAATACGACCTGCCGAATTCTAGTCAGCAAAGAGACTCATGAGTACACTAGCAGCCAGTTTGCCACCCGATTTGTTGACACAGTGCAGCTAAAGGGACGGCAACAATCCACTGAGATCTATCAGGTTTTGATCTAGTTTTGCCCTTCGATCGACTCAGACTTGGGCGGGCGATCGAGCAGCAGGAGCGTGGAGCTGACCGTTGGAGTCTATGTCAAGCTGGGGGCTGGCTTCGCCCGTGATCAACCGAGCGCCGCGACTGCGGGTGAAGTAGTTCCAGCCCCACTGCGTCATCACGATCAGCTTATTGTCGAACTCAATCAGATAGTAAATGTGGGCAAAAATCCACACCAACCAAGCGATCGTCCCAGTCAACTTCACAAAGCCCAGATCCACCACCGCCGCATTTTGCCCAATCACCGCCAAACTGCCAACGTTGGAATAGGCAAAAGCTGGCAGCGTTTCGCCCTTCAGCCGTCGCTTGATTAATCGGGCTAGATATTCCCCTTCCTGGATCGCAACGGGGGCAATTCCCGGTAGGGGTTTGCTGTCCTGGTGGGAGAAGTTGGCTAGATCCCCCACCACAAAGATGTTGGGGTGTCCTGGCAAGCTGAGATCTGGCTCTACCATGACGCGCCCAACGCGATCGAGTTCTACCCCAGTGCGGTTAGCTAGCACCTGCCCCATTGCCGAAGCCTTGACTCCAGCGGCCCACAGCACTGTGCGAGTGGGAATGTGTTCTTCCTGATCGCCCAGGCGCGTTGTCACTTGGTCATCGGCGATGTTGGTGACGAGGGTTTTAGTTTGCACCGTCACGCCTAGGCGGCTCAGGGCGGTTTCTGCGTGGGCCGAGAGTTCGGGCGGGTAGGGTGGCAACACGCGATCGAGTCCTTCCAGCAGCAAGATTTTGGCTTCGCGGGTATCGATCGAGCGGAAATCGCGGGGAAGGGTGGCAAAGGCCAATTCTGCGATCGCCCCCGCCAGTTCTACCCCAGTTGGGCCCCCGCCCACAATCACAAAGGTTAACCAAGCGCGGCGCTTTTCGGGGTCGGGTTCTTTTTCAGCCGCCTCGAAGGCCATGAAGATCCGGCGACGCATTTCCAACGCATCTTCCACAGTTTTGAGGCCAGGAGCGGTTTGTTTCCAATGGTCGTTGCCAAAGTAGTGATGGCTGACCCCAGTGGCCACAATTAGCGAATCGTAGGGCAGTTCTTTGTCTTTCAGCACTACGACCTGCCGGACGGGATCAAGGTCGATCGCCTCTTCCATCAGCACTTGCGTGTTGCGGTTGCGGCTGAGAATCGATCGCAGAGGCGAAGAGATATCCGCCGGAGAAACCGTTCCAGTAGCCACTTGATACAGTAGAGGCTGAAACAAATGGAAGTTGCGTTTGTCTACCAGAGTCACGCTTACGGGGGCACGTCCCAGCGCTTTTGCCGCATACAGCCCACCAAAGCCTCCCCCCACAACGACAACGCGATGCGTTTGAGCAGTATCGGTCATTTCTGCTTGCCTTTCCAAGAGGATCGTTACTAGCTTAGACTGCCCAATCCTCGATCTGGGTAGCGAGGACTACGAGGCTGACAGATTCGATAGGGAATCTAACCAATGGCACATAACCAATGGCACAGGGACAAGCACGGCGCTGCTGAATATCAGGAAGTTACTCAGACTGGGTATCAGTTTCTGCTCCCGTGAAAGCTTCTGAAGCGAATTCTCGTAGCTGTGAGAAGACTCTATAGCGATCGGGGCCGAGAAGCTGCTGAGACTGAGGATCATTCATTTTAACTAGGTTGTACTGGACATTCTCCGCATAGATTGTAAAAGTGACATTAAAGACTTCCAGGAAGTTAATTACCCAGGCACACTCATCTTCAGGATAATTTTCGTAGTAGCGAATCAACTCTGCAATCCGGGCTTCCAAATGGGTTCGAGCGTGTTTGCACACCAAAATAATTTTCAGCAGAACCGTCACTAGCGTAATGGGATTACCTTGAGAAAGCAGCCGAATAAACAGGGGTGAGGGATTTTTTTGGTTTTCGGTAGTCAATAAATCGATCGTTCGATTGCACGTTCGCAGAATCAGCGCCGGACTCAAAAATTCTTGATCGTGATCCTCGTAGAGTGCATCTAGCTTTTCGGAGAGACGATGCTGCAAAGTATCAACAAATTCTTTGTTTTCTAAGGCAAATACAATGTATCGCTTCAGACTCTGCTTAAATTCATAAAATGACAAACCTTTCGTTTGGTTTGCAAAAATACTAGCCAGGTTGACATAGCTGAAGGGGCCTTTTTTGACCACGATCGTCTTAATCAGCCGTAAAACTTCATCCCCTAAAGCAGTAGGATTTTTCAGCTTGCGATCGCCGCCTCCATTAAGCTGCGATCGGGCGATATACATGGCCAGATCAAACTTGAAGCGATCCTTGAGTTGTCTAGATAAAGCTCTGGCGGCTTCCCTCTGCTCGATCGGGTTGCTCAAGTTGATGAACTGAGGCACGAGGAGATACGTGGTGTAGCGCGATGTCCAAGGCCCTGCCTCGTCATAGCGAGCCGCAAACAACTTTAGCTGTTGGTAGTCTTCGCTATTGAGAAAGTTATCCAGCCAAGATCGGAGGCGCTTTAAAGTTGGAGAAGCAGTATACCGGCCCACGCAAGGGTCATTAAAAAGCTGGATTAGCTCTTGAATAGGCTTAAAGTTACGAGTAGCATCCCAGTTATTGACCAGAATGTAACAACAGCGCTTAATAGTGTTTCTAAAATCACTCTCGTTGTTAGCAAAAACAATTTCGTAAACCGCTTGCATTGCATCGGAGCTAACAGAATCCACATGAAAGATAAATAGCCGCTTGAACTCAACCAGTACTTCTTCTGGGGGCCATTTCTTGACAATGCCCAAAAGAAAGTTGTAGATAGTTTCTTGAGCTTGCTGAGTGTTTCGTCCAGATTTTCTCAAGCTCACGGGCGGGTCATCTTGCCGATTGTTAGGCCGATCGTTGGATAATACATCCCTGATTATCATGGTTACTCAGGTTAGGAAGCGATTACTTCGGTGGAACTTAGTGAACGAAGGCTGCTAGTTGCTGATCTTAAGAGCATTTCGATCGAGTTTGCATTCGCCCATCGCCACTAGGCTAAATCCAAAAGTGAGGCGAAGCGGTTTGAATAGGTGCATAGAAGCCCCCGTTTGACAAGATGGGTGACGTCTCCTTTACCCAACTGCCGCCTGTGTGACATCATCCTCCAATATTTACTGCTCCGCATCCGTGACCCTGAGAAGCTAAGCCTGTGATCCTTTCAGGAGCGATCGGTGATTTTCCTCACGTAGCACTACTTAAGTGGGCAGCCGGAACCTAAAGTAGATGCTGAACTCGAAGTAGACCCTGATGACGAAGGGACTGACACACTGGAAGAAACACAGCAACCAATCCTAGACTATAAAGTTTGACTTTTCAGGTTTCCAGCAGCTTTGGGATGCCAGGAGCGTAAGCTCATAAGCGATTGAGAACCAGTAGGGACAAGTTTCCGTTCGCACGCTAGAGAAGTCAAGAGGTTTCGATATTCTACGGTGTGCCTGCTCAAGATAGTCTCACCCCTTCAGGCTAGAAGTCCCCCTCAGTAGTTCGTATCCAGGGTAGAGCACTCGTTCCCTAAGGCTGATGTAGCCCTTGAGTCAGACCATTGCTAGATCACATTCCAGATAGCATCTAAGTAAGGATTGACTACTCTTGTCTCCACGTCTCCTAATCTCAACTGGGTTCTTGAGCTTGGGTCGGTTAGCCTCCCAAATTATGATGCAGCATTTTGGGTAGGGACTGATGGGTTGCAACGCGGGGCAGACGGTGTTTGAAGCCGCACAGAATCTCCCAGGAAATGGTTCCGAGCAGGTCTGCCCATTCATCGACGGCGATCGTAGATTGTCCATCCCGACCCAGCAGCGTCACGACTTCGCCCTCCTGCACATCGGGCACAGCGCTAACATCCAGCATGAGTTGATCCATCGTAATCGCCCCCAACTGCGGCACTCGCTCACCTCTGACTAGGACGCTGATCCGATTGGAAAGGTTGCGCGGCACGCCATCAGCGTAGCCAATGCCCACCACGGCCAGGCGGAGGGGTCGATCAGCCACAAACTGATGCCCATAGCTCACGCCTGTTCCCGGCTGAATCGTCTTTACCTGCGTGACCCTGGCTCTCACCTGCAAAGCGGGCTGTAACTCCACTACCTCTCTCAAATGCTCGGCGGGATACAGTCCGTAGATTGCCAGCCCAACCCGCACTAAGTCGTAGTGCCAACCGGAATTCATCAGGGTGGCAGCGGAGTTGGCGAGGTGCAATTGGGGTGGAACTATGCCGATGGCTTTGATCTGAGCGATCGCCGCTTCAAACCGTTGCTGTTGCTGTTGGGCAGCGGTGCGATCGAGAGATTCGGCTGTAGCCAGGTGGGAGTAGACGCTGGCGATCGTCAGGGAAGGCAGGCGCTGCACCAGTTGGACAAATTCAGCAGCCTCCTGCCAGGATGTGCCCAGGCGAGACATCCCTGTGTCTAGCTTCAGATGAACAGGTAGCGGTCGGTTCAAGGGCGATGCTAGAGCCTCAGCAAAGGTGAGGGCTTGCTTAGGAGTGCAGAGGGTGGGTTGCAGTTGCCACTGGGCGATCGCCTGAACTTCTTTTGCTGTGTTGACGGCCCCTAGGAGCAAGATCGGCGCAGTGATTCCCGCTTCCCGCAGTTCAATGCCCTCTAGCAGCGTTGCCACCCCCAGCCAATCTGCGCCCGCTTCCAGGACGGTCTGGGCCACCGTCACTGCCCCGTGACCATAGGCATCGGCTTTAACGATCGCCATCAACTGAGGTGATTTCGACTGGGTAAGCTCCGATCGTGAAGGTTCTGCCAGCAAGGTTTGAATCTGCCGGACATTGTGGGCGATCGCTGCCACGTTCACTTCTACCCAGGCTCGCTCCTGCCGCATCCACTCCAGATTTGATCGCTGACCCCAACTCAACACCACGTCCACTCCTCCTCACTACCCGCTTTAGTTCATAAATGAACAAAACCTTAGCAGCTTTCTTGGGTTCGGGAAAGCAAGTTGCAGAGGAACTGAATCAGCCTGCTGAGTTAGCCTGCTGAGTTGGCCTATTTAGGAGAAGTGCTGGGTCTGGGTGTTGGTGCGGGGAGAGAAAATTCGATTTGTCCATTTTTATTCTCAGCTTTGCCGCCCAGCGCCAGAATTTCTCGCTTGGCTCTTTCCTGCGTCTTCTTGTCTCCGACCGCCTCAGCCTGGGAGTAAATAGAAGTCCAAGCCTGAAACCGCACTGGCAGGCTGTTGGGATCTCGACGGAGAAAGTTAGCGGTTTGCTGGAACAAAGGAACCAAGTTTTCGTTGGGAGTGCCAAAGGCCCACCGAGCTGCCATTTCGTGAGAGGCGATCGAGCCAGGAATATCTCCCAACAACAGCAGTTGATCCAGTCCCTTGAACCGCCAGATCAGATACGCATTCGGATCAATTTCGGGAGACAGAACAGCCGTACCCCGATCCATTAAGCGAACTGCCACTTCCGGTTGGCCGACCTGGTAAGAAACAGAGCCAGAGAGGAACAGGTAGATGCCCACAAAGCGGGGATCATGCCGAGTAATCAGGTCGAAGTAGGCAGGACTCAGGGAGTAGCCCGTTTGCTCACGGGCTGGATTGTCGCCGTAGTACTGCAAGAAGTTGAGGAATGTCCAGTCGGCAACCAGGTTGTCAAAACCAAAGGTGGGAGTCTGCTTGAGCAAATTGAGCCGCAAAGCCTCTTGTTGCTCGGCCTGGATGAAGTCGGCAGCTTCTACAATCGGTCGCTCCAATTGCGTCTTCTGAATTCCCACCACACCCGCAAGAGCCAGGCCCGCGATCGCCAGTTGTCCCAGAAAGCCCCAATTAACCCGCTTTTGCCTACTCACTTCACCCACACCGTTTTGAGGTTCACAAACTCATGAATGCCCTGGATGCCCAACTCGCGCCCAAAGCCCGATCGCTTGGTGCCGCCGAAGGGCAAACGGGGATCAGATTTGACTAAGCCGTTAATGAACACAGCTCCCGCTTCCAGTTCGTCGATCAAGCGATCGCGCTCTGGCTCCTCCGTTGTCCAGGCACTCGCGCCCAGTCCAAAGGGAGTGTTGTTGGCCAGGTGAATCGCCTCATCCAAGGTGCTGACCCGAAACAGCAGTGCTACGGGCCCGAAGAATTCTTCCTGAGCGATCGGACTATCCACGGGTAGGTCGGTCAGGATGGTGGGCGGGTAGAAGTTGCCGGGGCCGTCGATTGGGTATCCGCCCACTCGTGCCTGTGCGCCTTGCTCCAGCGCCGCCTGAACCTGGCGATCGAGATCCTGCAAAATCTTCGGGGTCGCTAGGGGGCCGATATCTGTTTCCGGCAGCATCGGGTCGCCCACTTTCAACACCTGGTACTTCTCAATCAGCCGTTGCTCTACTTCATCAGCGATCGCCCCGACCAGAATGAACCGTTTGCCAGCGATGCAGGTTTGCCCATTGTTCATAGTACGGGCAGTGACAGCAGTAGCGATGGCGCTGTCTAGGTCAGCGCTGGGCAGGATGATGAAGGGATCACTACCTCCCAGCTCCAGCACGACTTTTTTGACCTGGCTCCCGGCAGCAGTAGCGAGACTAATTCCGGCAGGTTCGCTCCCCGTCAAAGTAGCGGCTTTGATGCGATCGTCCGCCATCAGTCCCGCTACTTTATCTGCACCAATCAACAGGGTTTGAAATGCACCTTGAGGCAATCCGGCGGTGCGGAAAATCTCTTCGATCGCCAGCGCTGACTGGGGCACATTCGAGGCGTGTTTCAGTAACCCCACATTCCCCGCCATCAGGGCCGGAGCCGCAAAGCGAAACACCTGCCAGAACGGAAAATTCCACGGCATCACCGCGAGAATAGCTCCCAAGGGCTGGTAGCGGACAAAGCTGAGGCTGGCATCGGTCTGACCAGGAGCATCTGCTAAAAACTTCGCGCCGTTTTCGGCATAGAACCGACAGACCCCAGCGCACTTTTCGACTTCTGCGATCGCCGATCGCAGGGTTTTGCCCATTTCCAGGGTAATCGTTTTACCAAATTCTTCTTTGCGCGTCTCCAAAACCTCAGCCGCCGACTGGAGCCAGTTCGATCGCTGCTCAAAGCTTGTGGTGCGGTACTGCTCGAAGGTCTGTTGCGCCTGGGCAAGTTTGGTTTCGAGATCACGATCGCTCAGTGGCTCAAACGTCTTGACCACGGCTCCAGTGACTGGGTTAACTGTTGCGATGCCCATAGCCGTCTCCCTCCTGTCTACTGTCACTCAATTCTAGACAGCCGCAGGGCTATAGCGTCTGGGATGCAACTATTTCGTTACTACATCTAGAGCAAATCTTCTGTACCAAGATAGACATGAGGTGGGAGATTGAAAGCAACGCCCTCAATCTCCCACCTCAACCCGAAGTGTCAATCCAAAGTGTCAACACACCTAGAAACCAGCGCAAAGCTTGAGGACTACTGCGGCGTATCTCCCAAAGTTTCCTTCAGCACAGTTCGTGCAGCCAGGTGATTACGAGTGGAAGTAAGGATTTCAGATTCTCGCTCCAGACGATCGGCGGTGCTTTGCATCTCCAATAGCGCCTGCTGCTCCTCTGCCACTCCATAAAGATTGCTGGCAATCCAGTAGGAAAGCTCGATCGGCAGCTCTGGCATGGCTTCTGGCAGTTCAATTTCCTGTCCGGTCAGCTTGGCCGACAGACGCACCACATCCTGAAGCAACTGCCCTACATCTTGGGCTAGAGGTTTCAAGTCCTGCTTAGGGGGATGGTCTTCCAGCCATTCCACCAGTCCAACGCGGTAGGGTTTCTCGCGCACGTAGTCTAGCACCCGGAACCGTTGCTGTCCCAGCGTCAGAAGCTTCATGCGATCGTCCGGCAAGCGCTGGAACTGGATGATCTCAGCACAGCAGCCGACCAGCGCTGGCTGCCCCTGCACCTGATCCCATAGCAACACTCCAAAGCGGCGATCGCCCTCCAGGATCGTGTTCATCATGATCCGATAGCGAAACTCGAAAATGTGGAGCGGAAGCGGTCTACCCGGAAACAAAACCACTTCAGGTAGAGGGAAAAGTGGTAATTCCCGGACAGCAGTGGAGGAAGAACGCGGCATTGGCAACTAAATGAGTTGGTAACGTTGGTAACTGAGTTGAGGAATAACTGAGAGTAACTAAGTTGAAGTTAGTAACTGAGTTAAGACAGGGCTATTACCCATTACTCTATCTCACCCAACCGAGATTCAGGCAGGGCAGAACTGGGTTGAACCGTGATCGCTCCCCCTCCCATCCTCCGCTAAACTAATTGGGAATTGATGGAGTGATGGGGCATGGCACGTCTGGCACTGTTGAGCGTTTCGGACAAGACGGGGGCGATCGATCTAGCCCGCCGCTTGGTAGAGGAGTTCGGGTTTGACTTGATCAGCAGTGGCGGCACAGCTAAAGCTCTAAAGGATGCGGGTTTGCCCGTCACCAAAGTTTCCGACTACACCGGAGCGCCAGAGATCTTGGGCGGGCGAGTGAAAACGCTGCATCCTCGCATCCACGGTGGAATTCTGGCGCGGCGAGATTTGCCGGAGGACGCGGCCGATCTGGAAGCGCAGCAGATTCGCCCGATCGACCTTGTAGTTGTTAACCTCTACCCGTTTGAGCAGACGATCGCTCAGCCCAACGTTTCCCTAGCAGAGGCGATCGAGCAAATCGACATTGGCGGCCCGGCAATGCTACGGGCCGCGGCCAAGAACTTCGCCCACCTGACTGTGCTGTGCCATCCAACCCAGTACGAGGGCTACCTCCAGGAATTGCGGCAACACCAGGGGAGCGCGTCTCTAGAGTTTCGCCAGAAGTCTGCGCTGGCGGCATTTCAGCACACGGGTAGCTACGATCGAGCAATTGCCACCTACCTGGAACAACAAGCAGCAGAACTAGACGGACTGCCGAAGAATCTCACGATCGCAGGGCAGCAAGTTCAATCTTTGCGCTACGGCGAGAATCCCCACCAGTCCGCGGTCTGGTATCGGTCAGGCGCTGCTCCAGGAAGCTCAGAGGCTACAGGCTGGGCTGCTGCCACCAAACTCCAGGGCAAGGAACTCAGCTTCAACAACCTGGTCGATCTGGAAGCGGCCCGCTGCATTATTGCAGAGTTTACCGAGGCTCAAAGCCCCGCCGCGGCCGCCATCCTCAAGCACACCAACCCCTGTGGCGCGGCCTTGGGAGAAACCCTGAGCGAGGCGTACCGGAAAGCCTATCAAGCGGATTCAGTCTCGGCGTTTGGCGGCATTGTGGCGCTGAACCGGCCGATCGACCCCGCCACTGCCACCGAGTTAACCAAGATTTTCTTGGAGTGTGTCGTTGCGCCCGGATGTGACCCAGAGGCTCAGGAGATCTTGGCAGCAAAATCGAAAGTGCGAGTTCTTCTGTTGCCCGATTTGACCCACGGGCCCAAACAAACCGTGAAGGCGATCGCGGGCGGATTTCTGGCCCAAGCTGCCGATGACATCGTTGCTGATCCGGCTCGATGGCGAACCGTCACAGAAAAACAGCCCACGCCAGCCCAGCTTGAAGAACTGCTGTTCGCCTGGAAAATCTGCAAGCACGTCAAATCCAACGCGATCGTCGTCACCCGCGATCGGGCTACGATCGGGGTGGGAGCTGGACAGATGAACCGGGTTGGCTCTGCCAAAATTGCCCTGGAGCAAGCGGGTGATCGAGCTAAAGGCGCAAGCCTCGCCAGCGACGGCTTCTTCCCCTTTGATGACTCGGTTCGCACGGCGGCAGCAGCGGGCATTGCGGCGATCGTGCAGCCTGGCGGCAGTTTGCGGGATCAAGACTCGATCAACGCGGCTAACGAGCTGGGAATCGTCATGGTGTTCACTGGAATTCGCCACTTCCTACACTGATCTCTGTCCAATTCTCTGTATCCTGGCTCTCTGTAACCTGTCCATGTCCCTGCGATCGCTCGACCAACTCCTCAGCAGCCTGGAGCGCCAATCCCCCTCACTGCACCAGTTCCAGCAATTGCTGCGGGCCTGGACACAAGCAGTGGGGGCGGCGATTGCGGCCCAGACGCGACCGATCGCAGTGGAACGGGGCACGCTTTACGTAGCAACCTC
>DATNQR010000248.1:0-4904 GCA_036703905.1 Thermosynechococcaceae cyanobacterium | reverse complement strand
AGACTATCCGCAATAAAGGCCAACACTGCCGTAGGATTCGCGCTGGCAGGGCTGACGCTCTGGCTCAACGTTCGGGTAGAAAAGCGCCGATCGCCACGGAATCAACTGCTGAACCAGGTAGGCGCGATCGCAATGGTGCTGCTAGGGGTTCTGACGCTGTACCAGTATTTGCTCAACCGTAACCTAGGAATTGATGAAGCGCTGTTCCGAGACTATGCCCCCTCTGCTACCACTTCCCACCCTGGCCGCATGGGCTTCAACACTGCCGTGAATTTTGTTCTAACTGGAGCCGCGCTGAGTTTGTTGGGGCTAGAGAACCTGACCAAGCAGGTGAAAGGGCGGTGGATGGTCATCACAGCCCAGGGGTTAGCGCTGACGGCGGGTCTGATTAGTTTCCAGGCAGTGTTGGGCTATCTCTACGGAGTGCGTGTGTTCTATCAGTTCAGCGTCTACACAACTTCGATGGCGCTGCCAACTGCCCTCACCTTCAGCGTATTGTGCTTTGGCATTCTGGTGAGCCGCCACGATCGCGGTCTGATGCGACCTCTCACCAGTGGCTTGAGTGGCGGAATGCTGGCGCGGCGGTTGTTGCCGGTGGCTGTGCTGCTGCCGCTGCTGCTGGGGGGACTGATTCTACACGGGCAACGGGCCAAACTCTACGATCCATCCTTCGGCTTGTCGCTACTGGCGCTATCTTGCAGTTTGGGATTTGTGGCGCTGATTTGGCACAATGCCCGATGGCTAAACCGGCTGGATGGCGATCGCCACCGCTTTGACGCTCAACTGCGCCGAACTGAGAATCGCCTGCGCCTGTTCTTTGAGTCGGAACTGATTGGGATGCTTTACGGCAATGGGCACGGCGGCATCCAGGATACCAACGATGCTCTGCTCAACATCCTTGGCTACAGCCGCGCCGATCTAGAGGCAGGTAAGATTCGGTGGGATGCCATCACGCCGCCGGAATACCTGCCGATAGATGCTGAGCGCAGAGCCGAAGCCCAAGCTAGAGGCGTTTGCACTCCCTACGAGAAAGAATATATCCGCAAAGACGGCAGCCGCGTTTTCGTCCTAGTGGGCTACATCTTGACGGGAGCTGATCGTCAGGAATCCGTGGCCTTCATTCTAGACATCAGCGATCGCAAACGGCTGGAGCAGACCCTACGGCAGCAAACCCAGGAACTTTCCCGCGCCAATCGACTCAAGGATGAGTTCCTAGCGGTGCTGTCCCATGAACTGCGAACGCCGTTGAATCCGATTCTGGGCTGGACAACGCTGCTGAAAAACCGTACATTGCCTGAGCCGCAGGTCTCCCACGCCCTCGACACGATTGAGCGCAACGCTAGGCTGCAACTACACCTGATCGAAGATCTGCTGGATATTTCCCGCATTATTCAAGGGCAGCTAAAGCTGGAGTTTGAGGCAGTGGATCTGGCTCAAGTCCTGCTCAACGCGATCGACACGGTGCAACTGGCGGCCCAAACCAAGGCGATCGAGCTACAGTTTCAGCCTGCGGAGACGCTCATCAGCGGCGATCGCAGTCGTCTTCAACAGGTGTTCTGCAACCTGCTTTCCAACGCCATTAAGTTCACTCCCAATCACGGTCGAGTCACAATCAAACTAGAGCGAATTGAGGCCCAAGAGAGACTTCCTGCCGCTCCCTCAATCGTCCAAATCACCATCACCGACACGGGCATCGGCATTTCTCCCGTTTTCCTGCCCCACATCTTTGAATACTTCCGCCAAGCAGACAGTAGCTCGACGCGGCAGTTTGGCGGCTTGGGGTTAGGGTTGGCGATCGTCAAGCAACTGGTAGAGCTTCACGGCGGCAGCATTCAGGCCACCAGTCCGGGGGAAGGGCAAGGGGCAACCTTCACCGTGCAATTGCCTCTAATGCAGACGGCGATCATCACCCAGCACAAACCTGAAACTACCCCTGTCCTCCATTCCCTGATGGGCATTCAAGTTCTTGTGGTGGACGATGAACCCGACAACCTGAATCTGATGGTGTTCTTGCTGCAACAGCAGGGCGCTTCGGTAGTGGGGGTTGCCTCGGCCCAGACTGCCCTAGAGGCGATCGCCCAGGCAAAACCCGACGTGCTGATCAGCGACGTTGGCATGGCGGAGACTAACGGCTATGAGTTTCTGCGCCAAGTGCGATCGCTTTCGCCGCAGCAAGGCGGGTTGGTTCCGGCGATCGCTGTGACCGCTTTTGCGGGGGAAGGGGAAAAGCAGCAGGCGCTGACCGCCGGATTTCAGTCCTATCTAACCAAGCCGATCGATCCAAACAGTCTCACCCAGGCCGTGCAGCAATTAGCGCGATGATGCATCCCTCACCGTCGCTGCTTGTTGCGCCGCACTTGGGTACAGGGATAACAATCAATGATCAGATCCCGCATATAGCCCCCGATCGAGCCAGACTCCATCAGTTGCTCGTAGACTTCCTTCGGAACCTGAGAGTACTGGTAAACCTTGCCGCTATGGAAGACGGTTTCCAGCGTTTGGGTGGTTTCATCGTAGCCGATGCCGTAAATCATGCTGGATTCCACGGTTTGTAGCTGCATGGAGTTTGCCCACAGAACGAGATGCTTTCCGAAATCTTAGCGGCAGTTGGATTATCCTGGAAATAGCCTCCTTAACGGAACTTAATCGTTTCATTGCCACTCATTCCTACTCTCTTCCTCAACGCCCATGAAATGCACGATCGATCGCCGGGCCCAGTTTTCAGCCAGCCATCGCTACTGGTTGCCAGAACTGAGCGAGGCTGAGAACTTTGAGCAGTTTGGAGCCTGTGCCCGATCGCCCGGTCATGGTCACAACTACGTCCTTTATGTCTCAATGGCAGGTGATTTGGACGAATATGGCATGGTGCTAAACCTGTCGGATGTAAAGCACGTCATCAAGAATGAAATCACCCGCCCGCTTGACTTTTCCTACCTGAACGATGCCTGGCCAGAGTTCCAGGAAACCCTGCCCACGACTGAAAATATTGCACGGGTGATCTGGCAGCGCCTTGCATCCTATCTTCCCCTCGTCCGCATCCAGCTTTTTGAACACCCCGAACTCTGGGCCGAATACTACGGAAACTCTATGGAAGCTTACCTCACTGTCAGCACACACTTTAGCGCCGCTCACCGCCTGGCCCGCCCCGACCTCAGCTTCGAGAAAAACTGCGAGATCTACGGCAAGTGCGCCCGACCCAACGGTCATGGCCACAACTACCATTTGGAAGTCACCATTAAGGGCGAAATTGATCCCCGCACGGGTATGATTGCTGATCTGGTGGCGTTCCAGAAGGCGATCGATGACTACGTGGTGGAACCCTTCGACCACACCTTTTTGAACAAAGATATTGCCTACTTTGCCGAGGTTGTGCCTACGGCAGAAAACATTGCTGTTCATATCCGCGATCTGCTGCGTGAGCCGATTCGGGAAATTGGCGCGCAACTGCACAAAGTTAAGTTGATCGAAAGTCCTAACAACTCCTGCGAAGTCTACTGCACTGATGAAGTTGGGACGATCGCACCTTCTCGTCAGAGTGTCCTCGCCAGCGTTTAGTTAGCGTTTGTTTCAGCTTTGTTTCAGCGATCGTCCTCGCCAAGTCCAGCCCCAGCCCGTCTCGGTTTTGATGATGGAAGCAAGGGCGATCGCTGCCACGAAAATTCCCCCCACACCCCCCAACCACCAGTAGCGGGGCGGAATTCCAGTGAGGCGTTGGAGATCTCGGCGCAGCCAATAGTGAAGCGAGATGCTAATGAGGGAGAGCGCGATCGCAAGGAGCTTCAGCCAGCTTATTCCCGCAGTGGCAGCATTGACCGACAGCAGCAATCCCAGCCACGGGCCGGTGCAAGTCCACAGGACAATCACCGCCGTGTAGAGCGTGGCAAAAAAATTGCGGCGGGAGCCGAGATGCCAGTTCTTCGTCCAGCCTTCCCACAGGGCCGCAGTCGATCGATACATTCGAACGTTGGCCAGGTCTAGCCCCACGCCGTAGCGCAGCTTCAGCCCTTTCTGCTTGATCCGCCGCGCCAGTTCGACATCTTCCACCACTTCGCTGGCGACCGCAGCATGACCGCCCAACTGCTCGTAGGCGCTGCGACGAAACAGCATGAACGGCCCCACCGCAAACACTGTTTCTGATTCAGGGTTGTTGACCTCCCCAAAGCGCAGACCTACCGCCAACAAACTTGTGATCAAAGGCTGGGCTAACCACTCGCCCAAGCAACCGCAGACGATCGTCGGCAGCAGCGTCAGCAAATCCACCTGCTCGGTTTGCATAACCTGAAGGGCTGAAGCAATTGCCCCCGGCTGCAACCGCACATCCGCATCCAAAAATAGCAAAAACTCGGCTTGAGTTTGCTGTACCGCTTGTGTACAGGCCCAGTTTTTCCCAACCCAAACCTCCCCTGTCGGGCGCGGCTCACCTGCCAGAACCTTCAGCCGAGGATCAGACAATTTTTCCTGAAGGGTCTGCACGATCGCTAGGGTTTCATCGACCGACTGATCATCCACAACCCAAACTTCCACTCCAGCAGCATCGGTGGAATTCAGAACTGCGAGAACACAATCTCGAATGTTTTCGGCTTCGTTGTAAGCAGGAATTACCACTGCAATGCTGGACTCAACAGCCTTTTCGGGCAGGAGGAAAACTTTGTAGGTCAACGCTTCCTTTGTAGCCTGGTGCAGATTTTGCACAAAGACGATCGTTCCCCAAAGAATTAAAAAGAGTAGAACGATCGCGATCAATTTCCGTTACCTCAAACGCTTTAGTCTATAGCCTAATCATGCCTGAGAATACAATGAAGTCACAAATTAAATGAGTAATTGCCGTTGGCTTTCGTGAGGTTGGGGTTATAGCAAGGATCGTGCTGCATGAACTGAGGCCAGGTCGATCGCATATAGTTTTC
>DATNQR010000247.1:0-10705 GCA_036703905.1 Thermosynechococcaceae cyanobacterium | reverse complement strand
GCCGGAAGTAAGCCCAATGCGCTGCGTCGCTCTGGTCTGATTCCTGCTGTTCTCTACGGTCACAATGGCGTAGAGTCAATCTCCCTGACCGTGCCTGCCAAAGCAGCCGAAATACTGGTGCGGGACGGCTCCCTCAACAACACCCTAGTTGACATCAGCATTCCCGACCAATCCTGGAACGGCAAAGCCCTACTGCGAGAGATTCAAAGCCATCCCTGGAAGGGCTACCTGTATCACCTCAGCTTTTTCTCGGTAGGCTCCCAGTCAAGCCTTGAAGTGGACGTGCCGCTTCATGTGGTTGGGGAAGCTCCGGGGGTGAAGGTGGGCGGTGGCTCCCTAGAACTCATGCTCAACCAGCTTCGGGTACAGTGCGCCCCCGATCGTATTCCTGATGCAATTGAGGTGGATGTTTCTGAGATGGAAGTGGGTCAGTTTGTCCACGTAGCTGACCTGCGCCTGCCAGAGGGCGTTCTGTCTTCGGGTGAACCCGATCGCGTAGTGGTAACGGTGTTGCCCCCTGGTGAGGAATAGCCAGAGCAACCCGATCGAGCAGAGAATTTGTAGCAAAAGGGCTGGGAGGTTTCTCCTGGCCCTTTTGCTATTGGCTCCACCGTCATGGTGGAACCCCTGCACCCTGTCCTAACCTATGAAGCTCCCGTCTTAACCTATGAAGCTATAGCTACAACAATGTAGGCACAGGTATGCCAGCCTAAGCGAATTAGTCCTATGGGGTTCGGCAGTCCCAATTGCTTGAGGGAAATTGCCAGACCAAGTACTCTGAGAAAAATCGGTAGCCTGGTTTAGCGCAATGGACAAGATGTGGGAACCACCTCGCCTGCGAACTGTGGGGGGTGCAGAGGAAGAACGACGGGCAACGTGGCTGGAATTGTTTTTTGATCTTGTGTTTGTGGCAGCGATCGCGGAACTGAGCCACAGCCTCAGCGACAACGTTTCTCTAGGCGGCTTTTTGGGGTTTGTGGCCCTGTTCATGCCGATCTGGTGGTGCTGGGTGGGATCAACTTTCTACTCAACTCGCTTCGATACAGACGACATCGGCCACCGTCTGCTAACCCTGGTGCAAATCGCGATCGTTGTCGCCCTGGCCGTCAATACTCATTACGGTTTAAGCAAAACCTCGGTCAGCTTTGCTCTCTCCTATGTTGCCTTTCGGATTGTGCTGATCTTGCAGTACCTCAGCGCTGGACACTTTATTCCGATCGCTCGACCGATGACCAATCGCTACGCTTTGGGGTTTGGTCTGGGGGCTAGCTTATGGTTGGTTTCCGTGTTTGTGCCGCCACCCTGGAGATTTGGGCTGTGGGTGCTGGGCCTGGTGGTGGATTTCAGCACACCTCTGGTTATGAGCCGTCTGATAACTCAAATTCCTCCCAGCGCCTCTCACATTCCTGAGCGCCTTGGATTGTTCATCATCATTGTGCTGGGAGAGTCGATTTTGGCAGTGGTGCGCGGCTTGCCTGACCTAGATTGGAACGCCTCTTCCATCACAGTGGGGCTACTGGGATTGGCGATCGCCTTTAGCCTGTGGTGGCTCTACTTTGACACAGTAGATGGCTCACCTCTGCGGGGCGCAAGTCTCGGCAAACCCCTTCTAGGACTCACTTGGCTGTACGCCCATCTGCCTCTGGCAATCGGCGTGGCTGCGACTGGAGTTGGAGTGGAACACCTAGTCAAATCCCTTGGCAAAGGGCTACCGGATAGCGATCGCTGGCTGCTCTGTGGGAGTGTGGGACTGGGTTTGACCGCTCTGGCTGGTATTCACTGGATCACCTGCACTCTGGGCGCACGGCGGCGAAAAGTTCTAGCTGCCTACCGCCTAGGGTCGGCGGCATTTGTCGCGCTGCTGGCGATCGGTGGGGGCAACTTGGCTCCGATTCCTCTGATTGCCCTGGTGGCAGGAGCGTGTGGAATTCAGGTGGTGCTAGATTTGGCAGGGCAGCGCCGAGGGGCTGAAGCTATAGCTGATCCAGACCACTTAAAGGGCTACTCAAAGGATTGATTAAGTTCTGTTGATTAGGTTCTATTGAGTTTTAAGCCGAGATAAAAGTGAGAAGGGAGTTTGAGGCTTCGCCTTTAACAGGGGCAACGCCCCTGCCCCACTTCAACCCAGAATGTCAACACAACCTAAAAATGAAGATAATGAAGAGGCTGAAGTCGATCGATCTGAATCGAAGCTAACGTAGACTCAGACTACTTCTGGAATCGCGCCATCACTGAACCGCTTGCGTTTCTGCTCGGCTTAACTGAATTCAAACCTAACCAAGTTCTTTATGACCACTCTTCAAACCGACTCCGAAACTCCCTCAACCGAAATCAACTCCAACAACATTGTGGAAGTGATCGAGACCGTCATCCACAGCCTGGACAGCGACACCGCAATGGTTAGCCAGAACGAGGGCGGCCACATTTGGAAGTTCAAGTATGGAACTGTTGAGGTGTTTGTGCAGCTGACAGGGGTGACGAACGACGACACGCTAACGGTGTGGTCTCCCGTGCTGAAGTTGCCTGCCAAGGATGAGGCCCAGCTAACACGCCAACTGCTGGAAACCAACTGGCTGAACACTCTAGAAGCTCGGTTTGCCATTTTTAATAATGAAGTTGTGGTGTTGACCACTCGTACCCTGGAAGATTTGTCCCCCGCCGAGATCTCACGATCGGTAACGATCGTCGCCACGATCGCCGATGAAAACGACGAGCCTTTGATTGAGAAATACGGGCAGTAGGGTGTGCCTCCAGCCCAAAACCTCTGGCGACTGATTCCTCCGATCGAGGCGGCGGGTCAAACCCAAATGGCGATCGATGCTTGGTTGCTCGATCGCCATCTTCAAGGGCATCCCCCGATCCTACGCTTCTACACCTGGAAGCCAACAGCGATTTCCCTAGGCTTCCACCAGCGTCACATCCCAGAGCAGTGGACTGAAATATCCTGGCAGGGGGAAGCAGTAGATCTGGTGCGGCGACCCACGGGAGGACGAGCGGTGCTGCATCAAGGCGATTTGACCTACGCGCTAGTCACCTCTAACTTGAAGGGCGATCGCTTGCAGGTCTATCAAACCCTATGCGAATTCTTGATCCAAGGCTGGCGATCGTTGGGCGTGGAATTACGCTATGGCCAAGCGGGGCGGGGCTACATTCACAATCCCAACTGCTTCGGCACAGCGACGGGAGCAGATTTGCTGATGACCGATGGGGCTAAACTCATCGGCAGCGCTCAACTCTACCGAAGCGCGGCGGTGTTGCAACACGGCTCCATGCCCCTCAACCTCAGCTCAGCCTTGTTTGAGCAAGTGTTTGGAGTGCGGCCAACCCTACCAACTTTGTCCGCCAGTTTGAAAGATTCTCAGGTCGTGATGGCGGCTTTGATACGATCGGCTCACCACTGCTTCCAGGCAAATTTTGAGATTCAACCTCTGAGCGAAGCTGAGTGGCAGCACATTCGGGACTGCTCCACCTCAATGCTATTTCCCCTTCATCCGCTCAAAGCTCAGACCCGTGACTCCCGCAGTCACCAGCAAGATTCCAATGATCTGCCAGAAGTTCAAGGGAGTTTGGATGATTAAAAACGCCAGCAGGGCAGTCACCACAGGGCCACTGGAGGCCACGATCGAAGCACGAGCTGCTCCCATGTAGCGAACTCCAAAGTTGTTTGACAAGTAGCCCACCAAAGTTAGCACCCCCAGCAGGATTCCCCCCAGAACAAATCCTGGCGGCTGCGCGACCTGCACTCCCAGATTGAGCGGCAAGATCAGAATGGCGCTGGACAACACAAAGATGGTGAAGAACTGCACCAAACTGACTGGAATCGGATGCAGTTTCGCCTTGAACCCAAGCTGCATGAAGATCAAGTAGCAAGCAAACATCACCCCCGCCGCCACCGCGATCGCCACACCGCCTCCAGAGGCTATCCCTGTTTTCTGAATGCCCGGGAGCGCCACTAGAATTACACCCAGAAGAATCACGGCCATCACTGCCCAGCGTAGGGGAGTAGGTCGATCACGAAACAGCAGCCACGCCAGAGGAACGGTGACAAGCGGGTAGAGAAACAGAATGGTTACAGCAACGCTGGGGCCAATCTGCCCGATCGCAATGTAGATCAGAATTTGAGAGAGAAACAAAAATACACCACTGCCAACCACTGTGTAGATCGGCCCACGATCGCGCCGGGTGAGGAACTGCTTCAAATCTCGCCAGACTGGAGGGTAGAGCCATAGCGCCACCGGAACCATCAACGGCAACACCACCAGCATCCGTAGCCACAGAATGAGCAGCGAGTTCCCTAAATTCAGTTGAATGTATCCTCCCGACTGCGCTATCCCCAAAACTGTACTGACGTTGCCGATGATGCGGACAACGACATTGTGAAACGAGAGGGCTGCCGTGGACAGCAGCACCAGCAAAAATCCAAGCCGAACCTGGCTGAAGTCTTGTTTAGGCTTGGCTGAGATAGGCAGCGGCCCGGCTGGCGCTTCTAGTGGAATCGGTTGCGCCTCTGGTGGCTCCAAGGCGGATTGAGCTTCGGCATGGAGTTGCTCCCGCAGGCGGTTCACCAGCGCCTCCAGGATTACTTCAGCTTGCTGTTCCTGGGAAGACGATCGACCCAATCGCTGAGACAGTCCACTGTGGGGATCGCTCAAATCCTGTTGCAGTAGCTGAAATGTAGTGCTGAAGTTGCTGTCGAGGGAGGTAAGCAACCGATGGATATTTTCTCTCTGCCCGTTGATGTCCAGCCGAGCTGAGGAGCCAGCCGTCTGCTGAAGCCGCTCAATCATCAGGGCTTGCAGTTGGGTGGCCAATCCCTGAGCCATTTGCTTGGCCCATTGTTGCTGGGGCGATCGAGCAGCTTGTAGCGTAGGATGCTCTGCCTGTAGCTGCTCCAACTCAGTCTGCAGGCGCAGTTTCTCACCCTGTAGCTGCTTCACTTCTTGGGCAAGCTGAGAAACTAACCCCTGTTGCAGACTCTTCAAGTCCTGCGTCACGGCTTGCAAAATCTCTTCTGCTGTCCGCGCTTCTCCAGTGTTTAGATGATCGCCCTGCTGACCCATGAATGATGCCCTCTATCCTGCTGATCCCGATTGGATGTGAATGGCAGATTGTGTTTAGTGTTCCCTGACTCGCAGCGGAAACTACGCTACGCCTGAAAGTCCGTTTCTACAGTACTCGCTTTCAGAAGAATGGGAATCGAGTTTGGACAGAACTAGGTTGTGTTGACATTTTGAGTTGAAGTGGAGTGTGGAGAGCGTTGCCCCTGTTGAGGGTGAAGTTCTCAGAGTCTCTTATCACTTTCATCTTGATGTACAAAGTCAACAGAACCTCAGTAGAACCGAATTAAGCAAAGTCGAATTAAGCAGAGCCGAATTAAGTAGAATCGATCGAACAAAACTAACTTGGTAGAAGCGACGAGATATAGAACGTAACGAGATATAAAAGCGACGAAGTGACTTAGTTCAATTCAACCTGAGGGCTGCTAGAACTGCTGAATCTACAGGCTACTGAGGCTACACAAACCAGCCTGCTAGGGACACTTAGCCTTACAGGGAAGGCCGAACAGGTGGCAGAGAACACTTATGAGAAGGATAGACTAAATTACACCGATCGCGTCACAAATTCCTGTATTGAACGAAAGATCAGCGCTGCCAAACCCGCCGCCACAGGAATCGTAATTACCCAAGCCAGCGCGATCGAGCCGAGGGTTTTGAGCGGGAGCGATCGAAGCTGCACTAGCCCAATTCCCACCACGCCGCCCACTAGCGCATGGGAAGTAGAGACGGGCAACCCCGCGCGGGAGGCCAGCAGTACCGTAGTTGCCGTGGCTAGTTCTGCACAGAATCCTCCACTAGGCTGGAGGGCAATAATTCCTTCGCCGATCGTTGCGATCACCTTTTTGCCCCACACTGCCAGTCCTGCCACAATGCCCACGCCTCCCAGCACCAAAATCCACAGAGGAACAGTTAAACCCGCCAGGGGCACAGTGCCCGATCGGACAATGTAGGCGATCGTCGCCAATGGAGCGACTGCATTGCCCACATCGTTTGAGCCATGGGCGAAGGCGACAAAGCAAGCGCTAAGGAGTTGAAAGCTGGCGAACTGAAGCTCGACACGCAGCAGAACTTCGGCTCCTTGTCCTTCCCCAGCTTCTAGCCGTCGCCAACTGAGCAGAGTCAAGCTGAGAGCGGCGATCGTCCCCAATGCCAGCGAAAGATCGTGGGGAGGAAGGGTGAGGTTGAGGCGATCGATCAGAAAAGCGTAAATCGGCTGGCTCAGAGTAGGCAGAACGATGACTCCAAAGGAGCCGACCAATGCTGCACTCAGCCAGGGAATCCACTGCCGCAGTTGGGCGATCGGATCGGGTTGCTGCAAAATAAAGCGCTGAACCAGACTGTACAGCAGGGCAGCGATCGTGCCACTGACGACGGGCGTAGCAATCCAGGTGAGGGAGATAACTCCGATCGCTGACCAGTTGACCGCTTGGGGCGAGAGGGCAACACAAGCGAATCCGGCGATCGCGCCGACGATCGCGTGGGAAGAAGACACGGGCAAACCCAGAAATGTCGCCAGATTCAGCCAAACTCCACAGGCCGCCAGCACCGCCACCATACCCAGCAGCAGCATTTGAGGTTCAGGAGCGAACTGAGAAATGTTCACCACCTGGGTCGCCAGCGTTTCTGAAACTTTCTGCCCGAACAGCACGGCTCCCGTAAATTCCAGAATTCCTGCAATCACCAACGCCTGGCGCAAAGTTACGGCTTTGGAGCCGATCGACGTGCCCATTGAGTTGGCTACGTCGTTTGCTCCCAGATTCCAAGCTAGGTAGAAAGCCAGCAGACTTGTGAAGATGAGCATTCGATTATCCGCCTCCGGTTGCTCACTGCACAGGCAGAACTTGATTCAGCTTGCCGCTCCGAAAGCCTTCTAGATCCAGCGTCACGTAGCGAAAACCGTGGGACTGGAGGGCAGCCACCAGCACGGTTAGATCAGTCGTCAGGATAAATTCCTTGAGTTGCTCGGAGGGTAGCTCAATGCGGGCAGTGTCGCTCTCCGATCGCACTCGGAAATTCCGCCAGCCCTGGTGGCGCAGGTATGCTTCTGATCGCCCCACTCTTTGCAGCTTGGCGATCGTGATTTCCTCACCGTAGGGAAAGCGAGAACTGAGGCAGGGTTGGGCGGGTTTGTCCCAGCAGGCAAGGCTGAGGAGTTTGGCCAGTTCCCGCACTTCTGGCTTACTGAAGCCTACTTCTGCCAGGGGCGATCGTGCGCCCCGTTCTTTTGCCGCCTGGATACCAGGACGATAGTCCGACAGGTCATCTGCGTTCACTCCATCCACTACATAGGGATAGCCCCGCTCCTGAGCTAGAGGCTTCAGAGTGTCGTGGAGTTCACTCTTGCAGAAATAGCAGCGATTGATGGGATTAGTGGCGTAGTTAGGATTGTCTAGTTCGTGGGTATCAACCACCTCATGAGCAATGCCGATCGTAGCGGCTTGCAAAATGGCATCTTCCAGATCCTCCGGCAGCAGTGATGGAGAAACGGCAGTAACGGCCAGGGCGCGATCGCCCAGCACATCAAAAGCAACCCTTGCCACCAGAGTACTGTCGATTCCTCCAGAGTAGGCAACTAGCGCCCGTTGCATCTCAGCAAACAGCGCCTTGAGACGATCGTATTTTTCTAGCAGCATCTGAGGCCAACAAAAAGTTGAAAGTGCAAAATCAGGAGCGCAGAAGCGGAACCTTGACAAGCTGACATTTTTACCTAAATTCCTAATTCATTTCTAGTTCACAATTCAACCAGACCACTTCAGCCTAACGAATTTCTGCTCCGTGGAACGATCGCTCTAGGTTGTGTTGACAAGCTGGGTTGAAGTGGGAGTGTTGCCCCATATTGAGGGCGAAGCTCTCAACCTCCCCTACCACTTACATCGCAATGTCTTGCATCTCAATGTATAGCTGTAAGAAACAGACAACTTAGGATACTGGGTTTGAAGGGGGTGTAGGGGCGTTGTCTCCAGCCAGGAACCCCTGCACGCCGTCCCAATCTATGAGGCTATGGCTATCAAAGCAACAGAATCTAACTATGAGCTTCACTCTAGCTGAGTTGGGTGGCTGAGTTGAGTGTACTTGGCGATTACCTGGGAGAGTTGCTGGAGATCCAGGGGCTTAGAGATGTAATCGGTTGCGCCAGCATCCAGGCAAAGCTGACGATCGCCCGTCATGGCCATCGCGGTTTGAGCAATCACAGGTATGCCTCGATAGCGAGAATCCGCCCGTAGCTCATGGATCAGCGTCAAACCGTCCACGCCAGGGAGTTGAATATCCATCAAGATCAGCGCAGGCCGCTTTCGGCCCAATGCTTGCCACATCTTTTTCCCATTCTCAACCCAGAGCAACTCGTAGCCCAGCTTGCCCAAGTAGGTCAGGATCAACTTGGCGTTGTGGTGATTGTCCTCGACCAGCAGCACAGGAGCGCAAGTGGCGGGAGTATGGCGGCGGCGGGCAGTGCGAGGAGCGATCGGCAGAATCTCGATCGGCATGACCCCTGGTTCGATCGTCACAGGCAGCGGGGAGCTGGGAGGAGCGATCGGCAGCGAAATGGTAAACCGTGATCCCTGATTAGGTTCAGATGCCACCGTCACTCCTCCGCCGTGCAGCTCAGCCAGTTTCTGAGTCAGAGCCAGTCCCAATCCGGTTCCTTCTTCAGGACTGACCACTATGTTGGCAATTTGGGAGTAGGGGCGAAATAGCAACGATCGCTGCTCGGCAGAAATGCCTGTGCCCGTATCCCAGACGGAGAAGTGCATTTGATTCTCATCCTGGCTTACTTGCAGTCCGATCGTTCCGGTGACGGTGAACTTGACTGCATTGGACAGGAGATTAAACAGCATTTGCTTTAGCCGGAGCGGGTCGGCCAGCAAACGATCGACCTGGGGCGCGATTTCTAGCTTCAAGGATAGACCGCGATCGCTGGCCTTCTCACGCACTAGGGCAATGGCAATCTGGCAAAGCTGAGTCACACTAATTTCTTCTAGGTGCAAATCTAGCTGGTTCGCTTCAATTTTGGAGAGATCCAAAATATCGTTGATTAGGGCTAGTAGATGCTGCCCACTGGTGAGGATGATGTTGAGGTACTCCTGATGGCGCGGGTTGACGACGCTATAGCCGCCTTGCTCGCGAATCAGATGGGTGAAGCCGAGAATGGAACTTAGGGGAGTCCGAATTTCGTGACTGGTGTTGGCCAAGAACTCGCTTTTAAGGCGATTGGTTTGCTCCAGCTCGCGGATACGAGCCAGCAGCGCTTGGTGCTGTTGGCGGTGGCCCCAAAGCTGGCGCAGCGCTAGAAGAGTCTGCTGGAGGCCTCGATCGATCAGCTGCGACCGTAGCCAGGGCGCTGGATGCTCGGTGGATTGGTCGATCGCCGCACCGGGAGGCAAGGGCGCGATCGGACACACCAAGAGATAGCCGATTGATTGAGCTTGGCTTTGCACGCGCCAGATACTTTCAGGTGCTTCAGTTTTCCAGGCGAGCAGTTCGTCTGAAGTTAGAGATTCCCCCAGTTCCAGCCGCACAGATCGTCCCGAAGCCAGCCTCCAACCCGACTGATTGCCTGCACCTGATCCACAGCAGATAGTGTAGGTTGGCTCAGGAGTGTTGTTGTCTAGAGCGATCGCGATGCGCTCATTTTCTAAAACGCTCTCCAGGGCTTGCCTTAGAATCCGCCAAATACTCATCTCCACTTCAGCCGCAACTCCGGCTGCAAGGGATTCCTCCTGCTCCAGATGCAGGCTGATCACCTCACTGAGGCGTTGCCCCAGCCGACTCAGACACTGCTCATACTGAAGCTGGATTCCAAGATGCTGTTGGTTTGCCTCCGAAGCTGGAACGGCCGCGTTCGTGGGCAAAGTCGAATTAGCCTTTAAACTCTGGTCGGGGGAAGAGTATTGATTCATAGAAATCGATCGCTTAGATCCATCTTGCCTAATCGTCTTAATAATTAATGCCAACCAGAGAACGTAGAACAAGAGAAACTCGAATCAAAGGCATTCAAGCTTCTGGAAGGGTGCAGGTTTATTCTCAATCGACAGAAAATAACAATTAGGGAACACAGACGGCAGCAGGATTTCTAGACAGGATTTCTAGAAATATATTTTTAGCAGGCTCTCTAGAAATATGTCTTTAAAGTTTGCACTACGCTTTAATTTGCTCTAGCCTCCTGACTTTCTTTGATTTTACTGAATACTGGCAGTTCTCCTCTATAAATTCTCTTGGGGTTTGTGTAGAACCTGTACGGATTCCGTATAGATTCCGTCGATCTACTGACAAGAGAGCGCCGTCAAGTCGGCTCAAAACTCATCCTTTGCACGATCGCCTGCCTCGGTCTGGTACAAATGAATGCAGCACAAACTACGAAATGGCATGGCAACTCCTCCCAATCCCAAGCTGTCTAAGCGAGTTTCAACGGCGATCGTCAGTGCGCTGAGCGCGGGCGTTGTGCCGCGAGTGGGATTGGAACAGGTGGCGGTGGGGCGGGAAAAAGAACTGGCGGTATTGCAGCAAGATCTGGAGAATATTGCGGGTGGTGGCGGCGCGTTTCGGCTGGTGATCGGCCGCTACGGATCGGGGAAAAGCTTTGTGCTGCAACTGGTTCGCAACGCAGCTATGGATCAAGGGTTTGTAGTGGCGGACGCAGACATCACCCC
>DATNQR010000246.1:0-2330 GCA_036703905.1 Thermosynechococcaceae cyanobacterium | reverse complement strand
GGCACACATCCGTGCTGACTTCGCTGCAAAGTAAATGCCTTCACCAGAAGACTTTGTCACTGTTCCAGCTGCATCACCGACCAGAGCGACCCGACCCACCACGCGGCGAGGTCTGGGATGTTCGGGAATGGGGTGTGCTTCCACCCGAATGATTTTGCCGCCGCGTAGCTTCTCCGCTGCACGAGCGCGAATGCCTGCTTGCAGTTGCTTGATCTTTGCCTGGTTAGGCTTCATAGTGCCCGTACCCACTGCTACGTGGTCGTATTTAGGAAACACCCAGGCGTAGAAGTCGGGCGAGACATCATCACCGACATACATTTCTGCCAGTTCGTTGTAGTACGCCATTTTGTCTTCAGGCAGACGAATCCGCTCCTGGAAGGCGATCGCGTAATTGTAGTCACCAGCATCGATCGCTTTCGCTACCCGTGAATTAGCACCATCTGCACCAATCACCAAATCCACTTGCAGTGTCTTGGGTGTTCCTTCCAGGCTGCCATTAGAGTGATCCGCGTAGTGCAGCGTGTAGGGATCTTTATCATTGCCGGGAATTTCCAGCTTGTGCATCGTACCGTTGATGACTTTGGTGCCAAGCTTTTCGGCACGATCGCGCATAAAGCCATCCAGCACTTCCCGACGGCACATCCCAATGTACTCATCATCCTTCAGCGTGCCGCCAATGTTGACCTCCACATTTGAGGGCGAGATCATTTTCATCTTGCGAACACGGCGATCGATAATTTCTGGCGGCAGGTCAAACTCGCTCACCATACACAGCGGAATGGCTCCACCGCAAGGCTTCACGTTGTTTAACTTACGCTCAATCAAATAGGTTTCAATACCCGCTTTTGCCAAAACTTCCGCCGCAGAGGAGCCTGCTGGACCGCCACCGACAACCGCAACCCGTAGTGCCAAAGGTTTTCTCCTAAAATCGCTAGAAGCTACAGGATGCATGGTATCACGGAGATTTAACAGACACCCGTGAGTTGGAGCAGATCCCGCTAAGTTGAAACAGAGCTTAACAAACTTGGGGAGGGAGGAGGAGACAAAGCGGCTTTAGGAGTACCGGAAGATGGGGAAGAAGGAGAGCTTTGAAACAGCTTCCTCGCGTCCTCGGCTTCCCTTGCCTCCCCTGCTTTCTGTCTGCTACTTTCCAATATTCGCTGGAGTCGGAATACGCTGCGGCAGAATCGGGCTGCGGGTCGGGGTTGGTGTTTGAGATCTACCAGTCGTTGCACCACCACGAGCCGCTGTGGGTGTTGTTGGAGTTGCAGCAGGAGTCGATCGCGGTTGCGGTGCCGTTGAAGTTGCAGCCGGAGCCGAGGTTGTAATCGTTGGCTGAGCGATGGTTCCTGCTCCAGAGGGTGCTGCATTCATACCCAAGAGCGCTTTGGCGGTGCTGTAGTAGGTTGCCCAACGACGTGCATCTGGCTGACCGCGCCACTGAGAGCGGGTGGTGGTGAGTGACAGCACTGGAACAGTAGAGGTGGCGCTTTGAGCAATCACCACGATCGCGACATCTGTCACCAAAATGTCACGATCGAAGCTGCGTTGTGCTGCCGCTCTGGCGATCGCTTCCGCCCGCCGTACTAGCGTGTCATAGGCTTCGCTGGGCTGCACGTCGATCGTCACATTCACCGTCCCTGTGTAGGCATGAACGGCAGATGGTGCGATCGTCTGCATCATCAGCCCACTACCAACTAGACCCAGGACAACGGCTAAACCCACTGGGGCAACTTGCGGCTGCAACCGCTTGAATCGAGTTTGAATGCTTGTCTGTACTAAGCTTGCTCGTACTAAATTTGGTAGTTGCATTGCTACTCTTTACTCCTTCTTAAAAAGTCCATCAACAAGTTTGCCCAGTGCTGGCGCTTAACCTGCTCATAGCAAACAGAAATGGCACCTAAAATCTCAACTGAAAATTTTTATTTCACAGGCTGGAATGATTATGGTCGATCTGGCTCAAGTTGGCTGCAATTGATCAATTAAAGTGATGCAGCAAAGCATGGCATTGTTCTGAACTTACTGTGAAGGGAGAGCAACAGCCACAGATTGCCTCAGGTGATGCTTTGCGTTCGTTACTCAACTATTCATACAAAGGCAATTTAGCGAAGAGAGGCGGTGGTTTGAGACCTTTTGCGATCGCCTGAACTATTAGCGTTAGAGATAGCATTTTGCCTTCTGCGGTGAGCGTGTCATGATAGACATGACTGGGAATGCTATGTCAAGAGATATCCGGGATAGCTAGTATGAGACACTGGGCAATCAGCATTGGCATTAATCAGTATGAATTTTTGCAGCCCTTGAGCTATGCCCAGCATGATGCTCAGGCA
>DATNQR010000245.1:0-9017 GCA_036703905.1 Thermosynechococcaceae cyanobacterium | reverse complement strand
CAACTCAGAGCTTCCGATCGTGCCAAAACGGGAGGAAGCAAGAGTAATAGAGGCGGCGATCAACGCCTCTGAGCCAGCGATCGTTCCCCCTAGCCGTCAGCCACTGCCGCCAAATTTTGTCGATGAAACGCTGCCAGAAACGGCCGTGCGGCTACTCAAACAAACCGTGCGAGATGCCCAGCCGATCGCCAAGGGACTGACCATCAAGACGCTAAAATCGACGATCGCCCTGCTGGAAGGCGCAGTCGATCGCCTGGAAACGCCGCCCGTTGCTTCCACTGAGACGATTCAACCTGCTCCAACGACGATCGTTCCTGAAACAGTTCCGCTTCCCGTCTCGCCTCCAGAAGCCGTCCCCGATCGTGCCACTGCTCCAGCAGCAGCCCAACAGAAAACTCAGGGTTGGTGGGGCAGCGCCTTGGCATGGGTGCGATCGCGCTTGCCTGGTTCACTGAAGCAACTGGACGATCGAGTGCTATCAGGGGCGATCGTCAGCCTACTCGTTGGGCTGCTGTGGATCACGCCCGGACTGCTCTCCAACAAACCTGCGGAGATAGCGATCATACCGCCTACCCCAGAAGCTTCCCCTGCACCGCAGCCCGTCCCGCCCCAAGTGAAAGCGCCGGAACCTGCGAAACCTGTCCCTATCAAACCGGTTCCTGAAAAGCCGGTTCCCGCAAAGCCGGTTCCCACGAAGTCTACTCCGCCGTCCTCTCCTGCTTTGCAGCTTAGCCCAGAGCAAAAGTTGATTGCTTCAATCCAAGACCAAGTGGCAGAAGTGAGCGATCGCTACTCCAGCAGTTTGATCCGATCGGTGCAGGCTAACTTTCGCAGTAGTCGTCTTGTGGTGAAGGTAGGGGATAGCTGGTATGGTCTGAGCGAAACGCAGCAGAACAAGCTCTCGAATGAACTGCTGAAACGCGCCCAGCAATTGGATTTCGTCAAGCTAGAATTGAGCGATCCAGAGGGAGTTCTGCTGGCGCGGAGTCCGGTGGTGGGATCTGAAATGATCATCCTCAAGCGATCGAACGGTGCAGAACCAGAACAAGCGGCTTAGAAACGTGGCCGAACATCCAGGAAGCTGATACTGTGACTTACCGCAATCCCACCCCCACTGTTGACATCATTATTGAATTGCTCGATCGTCCTCACCGGCCGATCGTCCTGATCGAGCGTCTGAACCCTCCTCTAGGCTGGGCCATTCCGGGGGGCTTTGTGGATTATGGCGAGGCTGTGGAAACCGCAGCAAAGCGAGAAGCGCTGGAAGAGACGGGCCTAGCAGTTGAGCTAGTTGAACAGTTCCACGTCTACTCTGATCCAGGGCGTGATCCCCGCCAGCACACCGTCAGTATTGTGTTTCTGGCAACCGCAAAGGGCAAGCCCAGCGCAGGCGACGACGCAAAACATTTGGAAATCTTTGAACCGTGGTGCATTCCTGAAAATCTCTGCTTCGACCACGATCAAATTTTGCAAGACTACCTGAACTACCGTAACTATGGCATCCGACCGAGGCTTTGAGGTCAGACTTCAATCATGCAAAAAGGGAGAGCGCTCGCTCTCCCTTTTTGCTTAATCAACATCTGCTTAAATCAACACCTACTTAAATCAATCTCTGACGCTCTACACCGATGCGAAGAACACCTTTGACTTCACAGGGTCGGGGGACATCGTTGCATCTCCAGGTTGCCAGCCGGCCGGGCAGACTTCATCTGGGTGAGACTGCACGTGTTGAATGGCTTGGAGGGTGCGAAGTGTTTCGTCTACGCTGCGACCGAAGGAGAGATTGTTGATGGTGGAGTGCTGGATTACGCCATCTTTGTCGATCAGGAACAAGCCCCGCAGCGCGATGCCTGCATCAGGATCGAGGACGTTGTAGGCCGCGCTAATTTCCTTCTTGATGTCAGACACTAGAGGATAATTGAGGTCGCCTACGCCGCCGCTCTTGCGATCAGCCTGAATCCAGGCCAGGTGAGAGAATTCGCTGTCTACCGACACGCCAAGGATTTCAGTGCCAATTTTGCTGAACTCTTCGTAGCGATCGCTAAAGGCAGTGATTTCGGTAGGGCAGACAAAGGTAAAGTCTAGGGGGTAGAAAAACAGAACGACGTACTTGCCCCGATAGTCGGACAAGTTGACGGTTTTGAATTCTTGGTCAACAACGGCAGTTGCGGTGAAGTCGGGAGCCTGTTGCCCAACTCGCAAGGAACTCACTTGGGTCATGGGATGGTGGTCTCCTTATAAATAGGATGCGTCTTCGATTAAGAGATCGAAAAGCTCAACTAGACGCTAGGTTCTGTCGATTTTCAAATCGAAGGTGATAAGGGATTTTGAGAGCGAAACCCTCAACAGGAAGCATTATCTCCTGCGCCCCCAATTCAGCCCAGAATGTCAACACAACCTAAGAACATCTGCGACAGCAAAGCTTACGAACTGTTAAGACTATATCATACTCATAACGATTTTGAGTAAGCGACTTCCAGGGCGGGGTCAGTCCATTGCCGCCCCTCTGTTGATGCTTTCCTCCCCCTGTGCCTTCTTCGCAATTGCATCGGGACTACCGCGATCGTGCTAATTTTTATGAAGATCCTTGAGTCCTTCTCTCCCTCCTATGAGTCCAGAAATCTTGCAGACGCTTAAAGTTTGGAGTCAGTTTGTGCACCCCGTCTTGATGTGGGTGCTGTTGGCGCTGTCTTTCTATGCCCTGTACCTGGGGATAAAAATTCGTAAGACTCGTGTGGCAACTGGGGATGAGAAGAAAGAACTAGTCAGAGGCAGATTCAACCAACGGCACTACCAGATCGGCTCGATTTTGCTGGCGTTTATGGTGCTGGGGTCGATCGGTGCAATAGGAGCTACCTACATCAATAGCGGCAAGCTGTTTCCCGGCCCCCACTTGTACATAGGATTGGGCATGACGGGCTTGATCGCCGTGTCTGCGTCGCTGTCTCCCTACATGCAGAAAGGCAACGACTGGGCCCGCTACAGCCATATTTTCATCAACGTCGTGATCCTGGGACTGTTTGGCTGGCAGGCGGTGAGCGGCGTGACGATCGTGCAGAACATCATCAAGCGGATGTAGTTTCCGTACCTCTATCGCTGTTTGGGGAAGCAAGGGATGCAAGTCACCTTGCTTTTTTAATAGTGAGCTTTCTTGAATGGGAAGATAGCGCTCTCTAACAGACTGGGCAGAGACGATCGATGAAAATTCGCCCAAGCTCAATTTTTCTAGCTGCCCTGAGTGCTCTCCTGGTTCTCATCTGGCACTATGGACAGTATTGCCCGCCAATTCACGCCATGACTCAACCTAACTCCCCGATCGTCTACCCTCGAACCCAGAAAGGAGATCAGATCGACGACTACCACGGAACCCAGGTCGCCGATCCCTATCGCTGGCTGGAAGACCCCGACTCGGCGGAAACCAAAGCTTGGGTGGAGGCCCAGAATGCCCTGACCTTTGGCTATTTGAGTCAGATTCCTGCCCGCGATCGGCTGCGTGAGAGACTGACGAAGCTTTGGAACTACGAGAAATATGGGATTCCGTTCCAGCAGGGCGATCGATTTTTCTACTTCAAAAACGACGGCTTGCAGAATCAGAGTGTGCTGTATACTCTGCAATCGCTGACTGATCCGCCAGAAGTGCTACTCGATCCCAACACGCTTTCTGAAGATGGAACGGTAGCTTTGGGTGGCCTGGACATCAGCGAAGACGGCAAACTACTCGCCTACGGACTTTCGACCTCTGGCTCCGATTGGCAAGAGTGGAAAGTGCGCGAGGTGGCGACGGGTCGGGATCTGGACGATCGCGTTCAGTGGGTTAAGTTCTCTGGGGCATCCTGGACGCACGATGGTCAGGGCTTTTTCTATTCCCGCTATGACGCGCCCAGCGAAAAGAGCAAACTGGAAGACGTGAACTATTTCCAGAAGCTCTACTATCACCGTTTGGGCACACCACAAGCGGAAGACGTGCTGATTTACGATCGACCCGACCAGAAAGATTGGGGCTTTAATGGTGGCGTGAGTGAAGACGGCCGCTACCTGATTGTCTCCGTCTGGCTGGGAACCGATCCGCGCAATTTGGTGTTCTACAAGGATCTAACCAACCCTAGCGCGCCTGTAGTGGAGTTAATCAGCAGCTTCGAGGCCGCCTTCAGCTTCATCGACAATGAGGGCGATCGCTTCTGGTTCAGTACCGATCTGGATGCGCCCCGGAGTCGGGTGATCGAAATTGATCTATCGCAGCCCGATCGCTCTGCTTGGAAAGAGATTATCCCTCAAGCCGCCGAAACCCTAGAAGGCGTGAGCATCTTGAACCATCAGTTCATCGTTTCCTACCTGAAGGATGCCCAAAATCAGGTGAAGCTGTTTGACTTGAGCGGTCAGTTTGTCCGAGAAGTGAGGTTGCCGGGAATCGGCTCAGTGGGTGGTTTTGGCGGCAAGCGAGGGGATACCGAAACGTTTTACAGCTTCACTAGCTTCACCGTACCCCCGACCATCTACCGCTACAACCTGCTCACTGACGAGAGCACGGTGTTCCGGCGGCCCGAAGTTGACTTCAACCCGGACGACTACGAAACGCAGCAGGTGTTTTTTCCCAGTAAAGACGGGACGCAAGTCCCGATGTTCATCGTTTACAAGAAGGGGCTGAAGCTAGACGGCGGCAATCCTACCTATCTCTACGGCTACGGTGGCTTCGGGGTTTCCCTCACGCCCAGCTTCTCGGTTGGCATTCAGGTCTGGCTGGAGTTGGGCGGCGTGTATGCAATGCCCAACCTGCGCGGCGGCGGCGAGTATGGCGAAGAGTGGCATCAGTCCGGCACAAAGCTGAAGAAGCAAAATGTGTTTGATGACTTCATCGGCGCGGCGGAATGGTTAATTGCCAACGGCTACACTGCGCCCAAGAAGCTGGCGATCGGTGGCGGCAGCAATGGCGGCTTGCTGGTGGGCGCTTGCATGACCCAGCGCCCGGAACTCTTCGGGGCGGCCCTGCCTGCGGTGGGCGTGATGGATATGCTGCGGTTCCACAAATTCACGATCGGCTGGGCCTGGATCTCGGAGTACGGCACCCCAGAGGAATTAGAGTCGTTCAAAGCGCTCTACGCCTACTCCCCTCTGCACAACCTCAAGCCCGGCACAGCCTATCCCGCTACTTTGATCACTACGGCCGACCATGACGATCGCGTGGTTCCGGCCCACAGCTTCAAGTTCGCCGCTGCCCTGCAAGAGGCCCACACGGGCGAAAGTCCAGTGCTGATCCGTATCGAAACCAAAGCGGGTCACGGAGCCGGAAAGCCCACCGCAAAGATTATTGAGGAAGGAGCAGACAAGTGGGCTTTTCTGGTCAAAAGCCTGGGAGTGGAATAGGAATTGATGGGTACATGGGTATATGGGTATGACTTAGGGAGCGATCGTCATAGTTCAACTACTCGACACTGACCAAATCGATCCAATTCCAACGCTCTGGGAAGGGCAGTTTGAGGAGACCCCTCGACTGTGGTTACGCTGGTGTGACCAATTCGGGCAGGTCATTCCGACAAGCACAGAAGGTCAAACGGCTGAACGGCAACGGGCAGAGACTGAGCGTGCGGGCTGATCGATTGACCGATCGCCTGCGCGCAATGGGCATCGACCCAGAAACGCTCTGAACCTAGGCTAGACCAGAGCCGTACCCTGAAGGTTTTGATCTGACCGCGTGATCGAAACTTAGATAGCTCGATCGATCTCTTCAGAAATAAAAATTAAATAAATTTATAAAATCGTTATTTTTGTTCAAAATAGTTTATATTGTAACCAGTTACACAAAACAAACTAGGTAAATTCATGGCTGATATCGTTGATACTGCTGTTAGCGCAGGTTCTTTTACTACCCTAGTTGCTGCTGTGCAAGCGGCAGGTCTTGTGGACACATTGAAAGGCGCAGGCCCCTTCACAGTGTTTGCTCCAACTGACGAAGCCTTCGCAAAGCTTCCCGCAGGCACAGTTGAAGGGCTGCTTCAGGACATCCCCAAGCTCAAGCAAATTTTGACCTACCACGTTGTTTCGGGCAAAGTGATGGCGTCAGATGTGGTGAAGCTGAAATCGGCGACGACCGTTCAAGGTTCTGACGTAAAAATCGATGCTTCTAGTGGCTCTGTCAAAGTGAATGATGCTACTGTCGCAACAGCTGACGTTGCTGCTGACAATGGCGTGATCCACATAATTGATTCTGTTTTGCTTCCTGCGTAACCTAACGTCTGGTTAGGAACAGTTTTTGTTTTGAAATTCAACTTTGAAAGATGGGGCAGTGACGCTTAAGCGTCGCTGCCCCGTTTCTGTCTGAAAGTGCAGGAGTCGCTGGGCAACGCGCTCGTCCATTACCTCTGTGTAGATCTTCAGATGCTCCCGAGCGATCGTCTCCCAGTCAAACTGCTGCACAAATTGGTAGCCGCAATTGGCGAGGCGATCGCGTTTCGCTGTATCCGTCAGCAAAGGTCATATCAATTTAAGTTGGTAACAACGTACTTAAAACCCCAACGATTGATCCTCATGCCCCAACCCGGCATAAAAGCTTACACCTCATACCTTTTCAAACATCCTCTGAAACCCTTTGTATATCGACTGTTTTGCCTTCGTTTCTAGAAAGCTGGTGACAAGACTCGAACTTGCGACCGGCTGATTACAAATCAGCTGCTCTACCAACTGAGCTACACCAGCAAAGCTTGACATAGTATAGGATAGCAAACTCTGAAGAAACTACTGCAGCTACTGACAGCTCACCTATTAGAAGATGCAAACGCTTTCTAGCAGGTGTTTGTAGTGGAGCGCCTACAGTCTGATCGGCGCTACTGAGATTAGTACGGAGAAACTGCGTGAAGGCTTCAGAATTTGCGTTGCTGTTGTTGGGTTTAGGAAGCATTGGGTTACTGGTGGCCCGATCGTTTCCCTCAACTTCGATCGCCGTTTCTCCCTCAAGCTCGATCGCCGCCTCTCCCTCCCCAAAGCCCACGCTTCAGTACCAGGTCTACCCTTTGTCCCAGGCGATCGTTCACACTCTCACCATCCCTCCAAGCAGCCAATTTTCGGTTGTTCCAGCCATTGCTTCCACAACGGCAACCGTTGAAGAGTTCGCTCAAACTCACCGAGCGATCGCCGTTCTCAACGCAGGGTTTTTTGATCCTCAAAATCAGAAGACCACTTCCTACATCACGATCGCCAGCAAACGGGTAGCTGATCCCCAGCAGAACGAGCGCCTGATGGAAAATCCTAAACTCGCAAGCTACCTGGATCGGATTCTTAATCGCTCTGAGTTTCGCCGCTATCAGTGTGGTCAAGCCGTGCGCTACGACATCACCTTTCACAGCCAGCCCCTTCCGGCAGGCTGCGAGTTGCGGGATGCGATCGGTGCGGGCCCGCAGATACTGCCCTTAGACACCTCGCAGCCAGAGGGCTTTACAGAATTTGCTAAGGGGGAGCGCGTGCGAGATGCTCTGGGCAGTACGCAACCCAATGCCAGAACCGCGATCGGTCTGAAGCGAGATGGCAGCATCGTTTGGGTAATGGCAGCTCAGAAGCCAGGAAACCCAGCCCGATCAGGCTTTACTTTCCTAGAGCTAGCAGCGTTTCTCAAAACCCTAGATGTGGAGAAGGCCTTGAACCTGGACGGGGGCAGTTCTTCTTCTCTCTACTATCAAGGCACAGCCCACTACGGCAAACTAGACAGCAACGCCAGACCTGTGCAGCGATCGGTGAAGTCAGTTCTGCTAGTTCCCAGTCCCTAGCATCTTGGGTAATCTATGCGGATAATCTAACTGACGGCAGATGAAGCAAAATTGGCGATCGTATCGTTTCGTAATGATTGTTACTCAGAATACTGTTTGCCCCCTTCCTTTATCCTAGTCTGGCTGCATTGCGTAGTTCTTAGATGAACAGCCTCTCAGCCCCCATTCTGTTTCGACTACGTAATTTTATACAAGGAGAGTCTAAGGTGAGTGAGAAAAGATTGTACATCCCCCGTCGTCAAGTAGTGCGAGGGCTTCTAGCAACAGCGGCCTTCGGCGCAACTTCCAAGCTCTGGGGCTGTAGCTCTCAATCGGGAACAAGTGGCACTCAAGCAAGCCCTGGCGCAAGTCCAGCAGCAACAACTGGTGGCAAGCCCTTGGTGATGGGCTTCATCTACAACGCGCCCAAAGCTGATTACGGCTGGAACCAGGCCCAGGCAACCGGAGCCGCGGCCGCAAAGGCCCTCGGAGTCCAGATCATTGAGCAAGAGAGCGTTCCTGAAACTAAAGAAGTTCAGGAAGTGATGCGGAACATGATCGACCAGGACGGGGCAACGGTAATTGTGCCCACTTCCTTTGGCTACTTCGATCCCCACGTTCTGGAATTGGCCAAAGCCTACCCTCAAGTGCAGTTTTTCCACTCTGGAACCCTCTGGAAAGAAGGATTACCTGCTAATGTAGGCAGCTACTTTGCCTTGCTGGATGAGGGGCAATATCTCTCTGGTCGGGTAGCGGCCCAAGCCAGCAAAACTGGCAAGATTGGCTTTGTAGGAGCCAAGCCAATTAACCCAGTGATCCGTAACATCAATAGCTTCATGCTGGGGGCCCGTAGCGTCAAGCCCGACATCAAAATGCAGGTGGTGTTTACTGGAGAGTGGTCGCTGCCCGTCAAGGGAGCGGAAGCTACGAACTCGCTGGTGGATCAAGGCTGTGATGTGATTGCGGTGCACGTGGACAGCCCGAAGGTGGTGGTCGAGACGGCAGAGAAGCGGGGCGTTTTGTCTGCTGGACTCCATTCTGACCAGTCAAACCTGGCTCCGAAGGGATTCTTAACCAGCACTATCTACAACTGGCCCACCATCCAGAAGAAATACGTGGAGTTGCTCAAGTCGGGCAAAACCCTGATGAATGGCGGCATTCCCCACCAGATTATAGGCGGGATTGCGGAGGACTACATTACCCTAGCTCCCTTCGGTACAGGCGTTTCTGATGCGGCTAAGAAAGACTTTGAAGCAACGAAGGCCAAACTGGTGGATGGGTCGC
>DATNQR010000244.1:0-3849 GCA_036703905.1 Thermosynechococcaceae cyanobacterium | reverse complement strand
CACGGTGTTCGGGCAAACCCACCCGGCCTCGGCTCAGTTTTTTGACTCGCTGGAGCAAGCCACAACCCAGGTTGTCACGCAATCTAATTCTGGGATTGACCCGACCATCATCCAAGTCGTCTTTATTCTGTTTCGAGTGCTAGTTGTCCTGGCTTTCGTGGCAGGGGTAGTTGGGCTTCTGGTACAGGCTTTTCGGGGTGGAGACTGGCAACCGATCGCTTCCATGATCGGCATCGGTGTTGCGTTCGTGATTGGGGTTGAAGTTATCACCACCCTCATGATTGGCAACGGTGGTGGTGCTGGTGGTGGCGGTGGTGGTGCGCCTTAACAGCCACCCTACACTGCTTGCGCTGAAAGTGGGGATTCCAAGAATTGCTTCTTAGACCTTATGAGCCAAATTGATGTCGATCAGACTCCAATCCGAGTCAGCAAGTTTATGGGGAAGCGGGCCAGCATTGGCCCGGTTCCCGCCGACCAGCTATTCCCGTGGGTGGCGATCGGACTTATCACCTACTTCGTGATTCAAATGCTGATGGGGGGCGGTTACTTCCTCTGGGGCTGCTGCTGGTTCTGGTTAGCCGCTACCTGGTGGGCCCTGACAGGCAACAAAACTTTTCGGTTTTTGAAGCAGTGGGTATCCCCACCGGGGCATGACTGGGTGAATGGTGTCTCGCTATTTATCCGTGCCACGGATCAAGGGCTTTGGAAACGCAAGCGTCGAGATCAACCGCAGCAAATTCGGATGCAGACCGATCAAGGAGTGAAACGATTTATGCCGTTCCAGAAATTTTGTCATCTGCACTCGATTGCAGAAATTCAGATTGGGGGACATAAGTTCGCTTGTCTCCTGCTGCACAACCCCAAGCTGGATCAATGGTCAGCCCAAATCCCGTTTAAGTTTGCGGGGCTGCACCCGCAGCTTTATCGGCAGGAAGTGGAAGAAACGATCGACGCGCTGCGGAGAGGAATGCAGGAACTCCCTGATCGGGAGTTTTTGACTTTCTACCTCGGCTGCTCCACGGATATCCGGGAGCGCTACCAGCAACTCAACGATCTAGTGGAAAAAACATCGCTCAACCCGATCGCTGTTCTGTTATTGAACGAACAAAAGCGAATCTTTGAACTAGCAAATCGCGGTACACGCCAGGTCTGGAATCAAAGCATTTGGGCAAGCTGGACAGCCCAGCGAGCCAGCGAGGACAAATCCGATTTGATCGGACAGGGACTTTTGACTCTGCAACGGTGGTTCCAGACAAGCCTCCGCAGTTTCGTTGGGACACAACAAGCTTATTTCGACAACTTCTACCGCAACCTGTGTCAGCAGATCTACGAACAGGGATACCTGGAGTGGAGAAATCTGCTGGAAACCAAATCAGGGCTAGATGTGCAGCCCATGTCAGTGCAGGAAACCTGGGAGTGGTTGTGGTATCGATTCAACAAATCGCCTGCCCCAATCCTTACCCCTGATAACTATGTCCAGATCCGCGAAACGGAGTTTGGATTAGCTGAAAACATCCCCATGAGTGGGCAGAAAGATTTGCTCACCTTGCTGATTCAAGGCGAGAAGGGCAAAACCAGCGTTCCCCGGCACAGAGGACAACACGGCTACATCTACGTCAACGGGAGGGTTGGAAAGGTTGTCGTTCTGGAAGAACCCCCGGAAGGCTGGCGCAACGCCCGCGAACAACTGCGCTGGATATGGGGGCGGCTAAGCTCAAGCTATGTCCGGGATACCGAGGTTGTTATCCAGGTCAAACCCAAAGAAACCTGGGTGACAAAGGACGAACTCGAAAAGATGGCGCGCCAGTCGCACACCGAGTTAAAACGAGCAGTTGAGGAAGGCACAGGCAAAGTTGTCCATGCCAATATTGCCGGGGAGAACGCGGCAGATGCACTGCGGAAGGTTCTTGAAGGAGTGCAACCTCTGCATTGCGCCCCAGTGTTCGTGTTATGGAGAGATACCGAGGCTGAATGCGAGGAAGCCGCCATCCAGCTAACAAAGTCGTTTGGGTCAGCCTCGGCAGTGACCGAAGACGACATTTCCTGGCAGATCTGGCTTGAGAGTTTGCCCATTAATGAGGCACTGCTGCTGAAGAAATTCTCTACGTTCTCTGAGCGGCGCTGCACGTTAGATTCTGAGTCCGTCATTGGGTTTCTGCCCCTGGTGCGTCCCAGACCGCTCGATCCTGAAGGCGTAGAGTTTTTGACTGAGCGGGGCGGGATGCCTGTCCACGTTGATTTGTTTGGCAGCAGCCCTGGACGTTGCTTGATTACGGGCACATCCGGGTCTGGGAAATCAGTATTGGGTTGGCGCTTTATTGAAGAAGCACTGGCACGAAACATTCCGGTTGTGGGGTTGGATTTGTCCACTGGCGGCAACAGCACTTTCCAAACCGCCGTGGAAATGCTGGGTGAGAACGGGGTATACGTCGATATTCTGCGGGAACGGATGAACCTACTCGAACCGCCCGACGTGCGAAACCTTTCACCCGAATTGGCGGTGCAACGCTTCAAGCGCTGGAAAGACTTTGTGCGTCAGGCGATCATGGCGATCGCAATGGGGCAAATTCAAGACCAGGCGTTACAGGAGCGGGTTGATTCGATCGTTCTCCGGCTGCTAGAAGTTTTCTTCTCAGACTCGGAGATGATCGATCGCTACAACGCTGCTTTTGAGCATGGCTACAAGTCTGAGGAATGGCAGTTGATGCCAACCTGTCACGAACTGCTTCGCTTCTGCTCAAAAGAAAAGCTGAGGCTTGAAAGCTTTGAGGATATTGACGCACGGGCGATCAACCAGATTGTGTCACAGCTTGGCGCAAAGCTGCTCGACCCGAACGTTGGGGATGTGATTGGTCGCCCCAGCACCGTCAACCCCAGCCCCATTATCAAGTTCTACGCGCTGTCAGGACTGACTAATGACAGCAATGCCTACATCATGGCTATCACGGCTCAGATGGCTTGCCTTCGCAACGCGCTGGCTTACCCTCGCAGCCTATTTGTAGGAGACGAGCTATCAGTCCTACTGGGCAAGAACGGTTTTGCTGACCTGGTTGGGGAGATGCTGGCTACGGGACGAAAAGAGGGGGTTTCGAGCCTACTGCTGGCACAAGACCTGGATGCGATCGTCACCTGCTCGGCGGCGGCCAAGATTAAGGCTAACTTGACAACCATCATCACGGGCTACACGACCCACGCAGCCCTAGATGCGTACCTTGACTATCTGCACTACGCCTCTGAAATCATTAGCCCAACTGCCACCGAAAAGTACCGAGGCAATCGCAGTGAGATGTTTACGCGCTGGCTGGTTGAGCGGAATGGCCGGTTTTGGGAAACCCGATCGTACAGCCCTCCTCTGGCCGTTGCAGCACTGGCCAACGACGAAGATGAGAAGCTGTCCCGTGGTCGGATTCTAGCGCTCTATCCCAAAACGGAACGAGGCTATCTCGAAGGACTTGCCCACTTTGCCCAGGAGTATGTACTGGCTATGCGCGGGGCCAAGAAGCTACAAGACATCGGGGTGTCTGACCGTGAAAAATTCCAATCACTTCATTCACGCCAACGGAGAAGTGCTTAAACATGAACTCGTTAAAATTCCAATTTTTAATCCTTTCTACTTCAGTCTCCCTTCTGGTTGGAGTCGGCCGTGCATCGTCCCAGATTACGCCACCTTTTGTGCCTTCTACAGGTCAATCCGCTCCCCAACCGACTCAACCTACAGGGCAACCGTCACCAACAGTTTCTCCCTCTGCCCCCTCTGGGAGTGCCCAGCCTGCCCCTACGGGGACGGCTCCCACCTCGGACTTGCTCAATACGAACGGCATTCTCAACAGCGTCAACCAGCAAATTGAT
>DATNQR010000243.1:0-3432 GCA_036703905.1 Thermosynechococcaceae cyanobacterium | reverse complement strand
AGTCAACCCGTGCTGCATCAGCATGGACATGAAATTCAGCAGTACGGTACTCTGCGTGATCTGCCGATTGCCCTCAGTTCTAATGCCCGCAGCGAAAGCTGTACTTTGGTGAACCAAATTTTGGCAGATACTATCATTCTGTATCACCTCTACAAGAAGCATCACTGGTTGATGCGGGGGCACACATTTTATCAACTCCATCTGTTGCTTGACAAGCACGCCAGTGAACAGATTGAGTTGGTAGTGCACTTATGTAAAGGACAGAGAAAAAAGCCTGATTCTGGAAGTCTTACCTGGCAAGACCTTTAAGGATAGGGATTATTCTTCATCCTTTACGAAATACCACCACCATTGAGTTAATTGACGCGCTGGGCGAGCGGGTGCAAACCCTCGGAGGTGTGGCGATCGCTGATCCACGTCATGTGGCAGAAGTCACCCAAATTCAGCGCCCTCCCAATGGCGTTGAAGAAGTGCCCATGATGCTATCGCGGTTGCTGGAAGCCCACGAGCTAATCGTCGGGGAGCTGAGGGTGGCGATCGACAAGACCGCAGCCAATCAGGATAGCAGTACCAATGACTTGTTGGTGAGCCAGGTGTTGCGAACCCATGAAACGCAAGTTTGGTTTCTGGCAGAACATCTGGTAGATACACCACTGGTGCGGAGCTAGAACACTTCTAGAAGACCGGGAGCAAAATCATGGATCAAATTCCATCCTCTCATCCTGATCGATTTCAATCTACTGTCGCTCGTCAACGCAATCGTAACCGGGGTGTAGTGCTATCGAGACAGGGCTAGCAAAAATTGACTCAGGCTGGTGTTCTCGATGATCAAGGGAAATCGTTGCAGCTATGAAACCTTGAGTGAGCGATCGCTGCTCAACAATCGCACCGTTAGTCGCATTCTTAGTTGTGAAGTGAGAGGAGACAGGCGTTCACTGAAAATTTCCTTCGCAGCGTTCGGCTTACATCTCAATGGCAGCGATTATCTCACTGTCTGTGAGCCAGCCGATCAAACCATCACCTGAATCACGAACGGAAGAAGGGACACGATCGCGCCCATTGCTGATACACCTAACTATTCGTACATCAAGGAGATTGACCATGCAATTCCACAAACTGACCCTCTATGTCACCCTGGCAATCGCTGTCGCTGCTGGTTTGCAATCAGCAACCCATGCTGAAACTAAATATGATGTGACCGTCAAGCAGATTGGGTCACAGACAGTTCAACCTCAGGCAATCCAGCTTGCACCGCAAGCGACCACCCAACCTGCACCCCAAGCCGCAAGCATTTCTATCAATCCAGAGGGGCAAACCTTCTTTAGTAAACCTCCGCAGTTAAGTCGGGTTGCTGCTTCTCAAACCGGAGTCTACACACCGTCTACCTATGAGTTCACGCTGACCGTGCCCAAGAATGCTGGGCAGCCGTTGAAAGCAGTGAAAATCGCCCAAGCTGAGAATGTTGAAACTGTCAAATTCGATATCAGCACCAGCAAAGCCTTCGTTGGCGAGCGACTGACGGCCAGTTCCGAAATTCGGTTAGCCAGTGTTGGTGCTGAACAACCCGCCAATCCAGGTGAAGTGACGATTGTATTTGAGCAACCTGTACAACCTGGCAGTACAGTCACAGTTGCGCTTGCTGTTCAGAACAATCCAGGTTGGGGTGGAGTTTATGAGTTTGGTGTCACCGCCTATCCAGATGGGGAGAATGGTTGGGGTCAGTTTTTGGGCTATAGACGCATCAATTTTTACGGCAACTCGAATTGAGCGAGTGCTATTGTGCCGGCTCTAAGGATGAGTTTGAAGTTAAACAAATTGGAATTTTGCTCCAATTCATCTATACAGCGCCAAATTAAATGGCATTAAGGCAAATCCGTATCGTTCAGTAAACTTGCTTCATTGAAGGATTGAAGAGAAAGCTTGCTGAGCAACCGATCATCCATCAGGTTATCAGGATTGCCAAGCTAGCTCCAAGCGGAGAGCAACTGAGTCTAGTTTTGCTGCTTCAATGTCACTCGTCTGTCTCTACGGTGAATCAAGATTCACCACACAAGTGTGATGAAAATAAATTGTTCCCACTCATTCTCATTCAGAGGTACAAGGCATGATTACGATTCGATCCGCTCAAGACCGTGGCACTGCTAATTTTGGTTGGCTCGATAGTCGGCACACCTTCTCCTTCGGCAGCTATTACGACCCCAGACACATAGGCTTTGCTGCTCTACGGGTGATCAATGAAGACAAGGTTACCCCCGGTCAAGGCTTTGGTACTCACGAACACCGCGATATGGAGATTATTTCCTACGTCCTTGAAGGTAAGTTGGAACACAAAGACAGCATCGGCACCGGGTCGGTCATTCGTCCGGGCGATGTACAGCGGATGTCTGCCGGAACAGGCATTAAGCACAGTGAGTTTAATGCTTCTACTACCGAACCTGTACATTTTCTACAAATCTGGATTTTGCCAGAACGGAAAGGGATTAAACCAGGCTACGAGCAGAAGACCTTTTCTACATCAGAAAAGCAAGGCACACTGCGGTTGGTTGGGTCTCCTGATGGGCGCGTCGGCTCAATCACCATCCACCAGGATGTTAATTTCTACGCCACCGTTTTGCAGGAGGGTGAAACAGTGAGCCATTCCTTGATAGAGGGGCGAGTGGCTTGGTTACAAGTGGTAGGTGGTGTAGTGCATGTGAACGGTCAGACGCTTGTGTCCGGCGATGGTGCTGCCATTGCTCAAGAAGCGCAGATCACCCTACAAGGTGCGTCTAACGATGCTGAACTACTGTTGTTTGACATGGTGGCAACGTTAAAGGATAGCTGAGGCATATTCAGGCAGCTTGAAGATTTACCCAAACCGAACTTGGCGGACGGTGAAGTTTTGGTGCAGATCCATGCTGCTGGGATCAGTCTTGGCGATGTCAAGAGTGTTTCTTCCCTCCTTTGTCCGAAAGAGTTACAGCAGTGCCACTGCTAATAAGCCAATGGGGCAACTGCTGAGGGGAGGGCATTGTGCTCGATCGAATCGACTAGAAGAACCATTTTGCGCACCCCAATGAGAGCAACAAACATAAAGGAGCTTACGACATGAACATGCTCACCATCAGGAACGTTGTCCGCCTGCTTTTGATTGCCGCACTTTCCTTAGGAGTCATCCTGATCACTTCCCTGGGAGCTATCATGAACCCTGCAAGCGCCCAAGACGGCAAGCCCACCGTCGTCCTCGTCCACGGCGCGTTTGCCGAGTCTGCCAGTTGGAACGGGGTACTGACCAAACTGATCGCAAAAGGGTACCCGACGATCGCCGCCGCCAACCCCCTGCGCGGAGTCAAGAGTGACGCGGACTATATTGCCAGCATTCTTAAGGGCATTGAAGGCCCCATCGTATTGGTCGGGCACTCTTACGGAGGCTCGGTGATCACCAATGCGGTC
>DATNQR010000242.1:0-6757 GCA_036703905.1 Thermosynechococcaceae cyanobacterium | reverse complement strand
TCAGGCGCTCCAGGCTGTCTCGTTGGGTCGCTAGAGTATCGGTCAGGGATAGGTAGCGGCGCGTCCAGGCAACTTGACTGACTAGAGTTCCTAAAGCGTTTAAGTGCTTGTCTGACCAGAGGCGATCGGCAACATCCGCCACTAGGATCACTCCCGTTGGCTCGTGGTCGGGCGCAGTTCGCAACGCCAGCACAATCACCTGGCCTATGCCGGCTCCGGTCAACCACTGGCTAGTTTCGCTGGGTATATCCTCCCGCGCCACAGCCACGAGTTCATCACTCTCCAAAGCCCAGCGCAAAAGCGGGTCGCTCTGCACGGGAATCACCATGTTGGTGTTGAGGGAGAAACGATCGACCACGTTGGTTGGCAGAACAATGCGCCCAGCACTGCGGCCAGGTTGCCAGGTGATTAGGGCAACTAGAGGAGCCTGGAGAACCTGGGCAATGTGTTGCAGCGCCGATTGCTCCAGCGGCCCTAGTTGCTGGGCTTGCTGAATCGCAACCAGACCCCACTGAGTTGTTTGGCTAATTTTTTGCTGCTGGTCGGTTTGGCGCTGGAGTTGCCACTGGTGCAGCAGCATTCCAATCTGCTGGCTGACCCCCCGCAATAGATCGCGCTCGATCGCGTTCCAGGTGCGTGGCGTTTCGTAGCCTAGAATCAGCAGCCCTTCCAAGTCGTGCCCAATTGAGGTGCTGCACAGCAACAGCGATCGCACTCCCAATTCCAGCAGCCGATCGCGCCAAGTTAGCAGCCGCAGGTCAGTGTCCAGGTTTTCAATGCCGATCGGGTCAGTGCTTTGCTGCAGTAGCTCCCAATCGGGTTGACTCAGCACCTCCAAGGTCAGGGGAAACGGGCGACGGCTGGCGGACTGGCTCTGGTAACTGACTTCAAAGCGCTTCTGGTCGGGGGCATATAGCAACATCAAGAAGCGATCGGCCCGCAGTCGTTTGCTAATTTGCTCGGCGGTGAGCTTCAGAGTAGCTTTCCAATCCTCTTCGCTGTAGAGCGATCGAGCAATTTCTGCCATCAACACTTGGTCAATTTTGATCTGCTCGATCGTTTCTTCCATTTCCCCCAAGGGTGCAGTTAGAGCGATCATCTGGGCCGCACCCCGCAGGAAGGTTTTCTCTTCTTCCTCCCAGATGCGTGGCTCTGCGCCTTCCACAGCCAGAAAACCCAGAAGCTCGTCTTTAAACAAAATCGGGGCAGCCAGGAGCGATCGAGCTTTAATCTGCTGCATCAGACGACCAGTGATATCGGCTTTGAGGGAACTGTGGGCCTCGCCGATCGACACCATTTGATCCGCCGCCAGCGCTTGATAGAATCCGCCTACTTCCTGCACTGTGATCCCAGAGGGCTGGAGGGCTTCGTGGAATCCGGTACTTTTCTGACGATTACCCAATCTGCGCCAGAAGTAGCGTCGCTCTCGCTCAAACCAGTAGACATTGGTGCGGCTGGGCTGGATGAACTTTTGGGTTTCTTCGACGATCGCCTCCAGCCGTCCCCCTAACCCAGACAGCGATCGCAGATGGGTTAGTAAAGTCAGCAAAGGCTGAGCGGGGCGCTTCACTTGCTGCCGTTGCCACTCAGTTTCAATGTGAAACAGGGCCGCACCCAAGCCGCCCAAGATAATCGACAAGCGGGCTTTTTCCTCGGCCCGGGGAGACGCGCCCCAGCTGCCCGAACCCATCAATGTCACGCCGTAGCAGCGATCGCGGTAGCGAATGGGAAAAATGACTGTGCCCTGGATGCCGTAGTTCTGAGCAACTCTGCGCCATTCTCCCGCCCGCAGTTCCTCCCGCAGATCCGGCACGGCCAGCGGCCGCTGTTGGATCACTACCTGCTCCAGCACATCTCCTGGACTGAGAATAAATCGCTGCCGTAAAAACGCCCCATCACCTTTGGGCACAAAGCCGCCTTTGCCAAACAGGCGATGCTCCAGGCGATCGTACAGCCCAATCCAAATCACGCTGTAGTCAAACTCTGATCGTAAATAGCCCAGAACGGTATCAATTAAAACATCTGCGTTTTCCTCTTCCCGCAGCGTTTGCAGTACTCGCCCTAAAGCGACTAACTGCTTATTGTTATCGTTTGGCTCTCGCGGCTGAACCATATTGAGAAGCGGTGATGGGAGGGACAATCGATGAATACGCAGAAAGCTAGAATCTGCTTTGGTAAAAACTACTACCTGTTGATCGTACTGCTTACGATAGGATTCTGGAAGCCAGGGTTCCAAAAGCCAAACTCGATCTCAGTACCGCACAACTAAGCTGGGCATAGCGTACCCTCGACTGACCGTCAAGCATCTACGGTGTCTCCATCCTAGTGAATTTCTGCAATTTGACACACAAACCTGGGCCGAAGCACAGCGACGGTTCAGAATGAGGGGTGTAGAGTTGCTCTGGTGCATTGGATATCTATCAAGCTGCGATTCGTCCGATTCTGTTCTCTGGAATTAACGCTGACCCAGAATGGCTACATCATCAAACCCTGGGACTGCTGGGCTGGTTAGACTCTCAGCCCGATTGCCCTTCAACTCGCTGGCTGCGACCCCAACTGCACCAAGCTTATAGTTTGCAGGATACCCGTCTGAAGCAGTCGCTCTGGGGCTTAAATTTCGCTAACCCGATCGGTCTGGCCGCCGGGTTCGATAAAGATGGTGTAGCGGCGGGCTTGTGGTCAAGCTTTGGCTTTGGCTTTGCCGAACTGGGAACCGTCACCCTCCACGCCCAGCCGGGAAATCCTCGACCGCGCCTGTTCCGTCTGCTGCCCGATCGGGCTGTTCTTAACCGCATGGGCTTCAACAATCAAGGGGCAGAAATCCTGGCAGAACGGCTGATGGAGCGGCAGAGCAGTGAGGCAATGGGGACAATTGGGATTAACTTAGGCAAGTCTAAAGTTACGCCGCTGGAGGAGGCCGCAGAGGATTACCTGGGTAGCTTTCGGCTGCTGAAGCAGTGGGGAGATTACTTTGTAGTAAACGTGAGTTCGCCCAACACATTAGGACTGCGATCGCTGCAAGCTGCCGACCAACTGGAACCGATTTTTCGGGTGCTTCAGCAGGAGAACGATTTGCAGAAACCGCTTCTGGTCAAGATTGCGCCGGATCTGGAGTGGGAGGCGATCGCCGAAATTCTAGATCTAGCTCAGCGCTACCGTCTAGCAGGCATCATTGCCACCAACACCACCATTCGCCGCGACGGATTGCAAACCCAGACGGTCCGGGCTACGGGTAATTCGATCGCTCAGGAAGCGGGCGGCATCAGTGGTGCCCCGTTGCGCCAGCGATCAACCGAGGTAATCCGGTTCATCTGGAAAGAAACCCAGGGCAAGCTGCCGATCGTAGGTGTGGGTGGCGTGTTCACCCCAGAGGATGCCTGGGAAAAAATCACTGCTGGATCCAGTCTGGTGCAGGTGTACACGGGCTGGGTCTACGAAGGGCCGGGCATGGTACGGCGGATTCTGGCAGGGCTGCTGCAACGACTGGAGGAGCGAGGATTGGAGTCGATCGACCAAGCTGTAGGCATCGGTCAGTGAGCGTCAGCGTTGCTTCAATACGCCCACTCTGCCGCCCAGGAGATCGCAATGCCCAGAACCGAACCTACGATTACCTGAACCGGAGTATGACCCAGCAGTTCCTTCAGGCGGGCCTCAGTGAACTGGTGTTCTCCTTGAAAAAACTCGTCGATAATCTGGTTCAAGACTCGTGCTTGCTTGCCTGCCGCCTGCCGCACTCCGGCCGCGTCGTACATGACGATGAAGGCAAATACCACAGCGATCGCAAACTCCGCGCTGCCCCAACCCGCCGTTAAGCCAACTTCTGTAGCCAGGGCTGCCACCAGCGCAGAGTGGGCGCTGGGCATTCCGCCAGTTTCCACCAGCACTCTCAAGTTGAACTTGCCGTTGCTGACAATATCAAACAGCAGCTTCAAGCCTTGTGCGATGAAGCACGCCACCAGCGCCACCAGCAACACCTGGTTATTAAGAATCTCGCCGAAGTTCTGCATAGTTATAAACGGTTAAAGAACTGAAGCGCGGGAAGCAACGGCTATCAGGATAAGGGATCACTGGTGCAGGAAGAAAGAGCTAAGGATAATTAAAAACTCAGAATCAAAAATGGGAACGCCAACTGCCCAGCAGCTTCAATGCTCAGGTATTGAGTATCCCTTGTTAAGTATCCCTAGTGGGTGCGGGTGGTGATGTAGTCGGCGATCGCCATTAGGGGAGCCGCCGCTTTGCCAAAGGAGCGCACCTCGGCCTTCGCTTCCCGCACTAGCCTGTCGGCTTCTTCTCTGGAAGCTTCCAGTCCCCAAAAGCTAGGATAGGTGGCTTTTTGCGCCTGCAAGTCTTTCCCGGCAGTTTTGCCTAGTTCTTCTTGAGTGGCGGTGATGTCTAGAATGTCATCCACAATTTGGAAAGCCAGACCGATATTTTGGGCATAGCGAGAGAGGCGCTGCACATCCGGCTCGGTTGCGCCTGCCAGAATTGCTCCACAGGTGACAGAGGCTTCGAGCAGGGCGGCGGTTTTATGGTTATGGATGAAGGTCAGGGTTTCCAGGGTGACATCCGTTTTGCCCTCGCAGTGCAGATCCACAACCTGACCGCCGACTAGACCTGCTGCCCCCACTGCCCGACCCAAGATCGCCACCACCCGCAGGAGCCGATCGGCAGGTACGTCCTGAGTTTCCACAGCCAGATGCTCAAAAGCGTAGGCTAGCAAACCATCTCCCGCCAGAATTGCCACATCATCCCCGTAGACTTTGTGGTTGGTCAGCTTACCGCGACGGTAATCGTCGTTGTCCATTGCGGGCAAGTCGTCATGGATCAGGGACATGGTGTGAACCATTTCCAAGGCGCAGGCAGTGGGCAAGGCCATGGCGATCGTGCCGCCCATCAATTCGCAGGTTGCCAGGCAAAGAATCGGGCGCAGGCGCTTGCCGCCAGCCAACAGCGAATAGCGCATGGCTTCATAGATTGTCTCAGGGTAGATCACTGGCAGGGAGCGATCGAGGGCAGCCTCGACTTGGGGCTGTCGCTCTGCTAGATAGCTTGAGAGGTCAAACTGTTTTTCCCAGAGAGACGCTTGCACCTGATTCATCAACACCATTCTGACTATCCCTCCCAGTTATCGTTGCTGCTTGACCAAGCACTGTTCATTTTCACCATTTTACGAGGCTTGCGGTCTACTTCTTCTCAAATTCCCGCCGATCGTAACTTTCCACGGTGTTGCTCAGCAGCATCGCCACGGTCATTGGCCCAACGCCGCCAGGAACCGGAGTGATGAACCCCGCCACGGATTCCACTGCCTGGAAATCCACATCGCCCACCAGGCGTGACTTGCCCTCTGGCGTGGTGATCCGGTTCATGCCGACATCGATCACCACGGCTCCCGGCTTCACCATCTCGGCAGTGATCAAGCTAGGGCGACCGACGGCCGCAATTAGGATATCCGCGCTACGGGTGACGGTGGTGAGGTCTGGAGTTTTGGAGTGGGCGATCGTTACGGTAGCGTTCTCCTTCAGCAGCATCAGCGCTTGGGGCTTGCCCACCAAAATGCTGCGCCCCACCACCACTGCTTGCTTGCCCTCCAGAGAAATGGCGTATTCCTGTAGCAGTCGCATCACGCCTGCCGGGGTGCAGCTTCGCAGTCCCGGTTCTCCTCGCACCAGCCGCCCCAAATTTACCGGATGCAGCCCATCAGCATCTTTATCAGGGTTGATCTGGTTCAGCAGCGCCACAGCATCAAAGTGAGCGGGTAGGGGAAGCTGGATCAAAATCCCATCTACACGATCGTCCCGATTCAGATCTTCAATTTTCTGTCCCAATTCTGCGTGAGTAATGGTGGCTGGAAAGTGTCCGCCGTAGGATGCAATTCCCACAGCAGCGCAGGCCCGCTCTTTGTTCCGCACGTAAGCCGCACTAGCTGGATTGTCGCCCACCATCAGCACCGCCAACCCCGGCGGCCTGCCCCGGTGCGCCTCAGCAGCCTGAACTTTTTGTTTGAGTTCGATTTGAATCTTTTCAGCCAGAGCTTTGCCATTCATCAGTTGGGCGGTTTGAGGCATGGGCAGAGGGCAGCGATCGCTACGCCATAAAGTGATCTAAGAAGAAAGTGATTCAAGAAGTTTGCAGTTTGAGCAGCTACAGATTCAGTTTTCTAGCCCTTACCACGCTGGAGCAACCGCCGCTTCTGCAAACCTCTAAGTAATCTTGACATACCTGATCCTGATGGCTGGAAGTAAATCGATCGGTCATATAGCTGTAGACAGACAGCTTAAGACATTGGGTTTGAAGGGGGATAGGAACCTTGCCCCAACCAAAAGTTCTACCTCTGCACCCCGTCCCAACCTACGACGCTATGGCCATAAATCAGAACTGAGCATAGTTTCCTGCAACTAAACAGCCTGCAACTAAACGATTAGATGATGACCCTCATCCCCAGCCCATCTCCCGCAGGAGAAGGGAGCTAGAACTCTAATTCCGGCTCCTGCGGCTACCGTGTACGCATAAATCTCCCTGTAAACTATTTAAATCAGCTTGAAGTTCAGAAGTTGAAAGCGCTGAGAGTGATGAGCAACGATCGGGACATCGGGTTTTTCAGAAATCTGAGCTTGGTTTTGAATGCGTTCAGCGGCTTTCCATTGGGCATCAGTGATGTGCAGCTATGGAGTCGTTCCGTGGAGCGTCTCGGCAAGCAAATATCGCAGCATTTAGCAATGCCGGACTTGCTTGATGTCTTTTTAATTTCTTTAGCCTT
>DATNQR010000241.1:0-3493 GCA_036703905.1 Thermosynechococcaceae cyanobacterium | reverse complement strand
GTGGGCAATGATCAACGTTGTTCGCCCCACCATCAGCCGCTCTAATGCGTCCAACAGCAGCGTCTCAGTCTGAGTATCTAATGCTGAGGTGGGTTCATCCAGAATCAGCACAGGTGCATCCTTGAGCAACGCTCGTGCGATCGCCAACCGTTGCTTCTGCCCTCCAGACAGGGTCGCCCCTCTTTCCCCGATCGTGGTATCATACCCCTGCGGCAAGCGTTGGATAAACTCCTCGGCGTTGGCCGCTTGAGCAGCGGCTACAATCTCCTCAGAGCTTGCACCTGGACGCCCGTAGGCAATGTTCTGTGCCACCGTCAGCGGCAGCAGAAACGGCTCCTGTAGTACCAGCGCTATCTGAGAACGCAGACTTTTGAGTTGAACTTGGCTTACATCCACCCCATCAAACAATACCTGTCCTTGCCAGGGGTCGAAAAAGCGGGGAATCAGAGATACTAGGGTACTCTTGCCTGCTCCGGTTGCGCCGACTAGAGCGAGCGTCTCCCCTGGATGGGCTTCCAGGGTAATGCCTTGAAGGACGGGGTAACCCGGTTCGTAGCCGAAGGTAACTTCTTCTAGACGCACCTGTCCACGCACGCCGACTGACGGTGATAGCAGGGATTTAGCTCCGGGGGCATCGCGCAATTCCTCCTTAGCGTCTAACACCTCCAGTACTCGGTCAACATTGGCCTCCACAGACTTGAGTTTCCCATAAGTGGTTAGCAGACCTTTAAATGCGTCCTGCATAGACCGTAGATAGGCTAGGAAGACGAGGAGACTGCCGACAGTCATTGCCCCCGATAGCACTTGCTGCCCACCAAAATAGAGGACGATACCAGTACCGACTGTTGTGACTGAGGTGTTCAGGAATCCGTAGATGTTCTTGAGCCGAGTATCGCATTGCAAAGAAGCGATCGTGTCTGCTGCCAAATGCTGGAACTGCTGCTTGTTATAGTCCTCCCTACTAAAGGCCTGTACGACCGGGAGTGCTGTGAACGTTTGGTGGACGAAACTCAGTAGGTAGGACTGCGCTTCTCGGTACTGTCGCATCTGGCGCTTGAATCGGAAGCCAAACACAAGTGCTGAACCCCCCATTATGGGCGCTACTGCCAGTGAGAGTAACGTTAGTGTTGGATCTAGTCTCCAAGCAACGATGCTGATCGTTGTCAGCATGAACACATGCCGTCCGGGTGAAGCCAGCAGGGCATCGGTCAGTGTGTAAACACAGTAGGTGTCGTAGGTCAGACGACTCAGTGAGTCACCGACGGTGCGTTGGCTATGGAACAGTAATGAGAGGCGCTGAAGTCGATGAAACATGCTCTCGGCCAGATTGTAGACCATTCGTTGACCAGCAGCGCTCCAACCCCAGCTAAGAGCTACATCAAGGGTGGCGTTTAAAGCAAAAAGTCCTAGGCTGCCCACAGCCGCCGCGATGATGAGTAATGCTGGTGTGAGGGTTAGGTTGAATTTTTCCAGGAGGGAATGTACGGAAGCTGGCATCAGCGTCTGACCAAGGGCATAATCTACGAGGATTTTTATTGGCCAAGGTTGGAGGATCGTGACGACTGAGGTAGCAGCCGTAAGAACCAGGATTGCAACTAAGGTGAGCCACTGGCGTAGCAGGTAGCGGCTCAAACGCTTGTACCGATACATCGTCACTTGCTCGCCTCCTTGAGTTCTGCCAGTTTGAGTCCCCCAAGGCAACAAGCTGTGGCGGCGGCACAATCGAGGAACGCGATCGATGCTACTAGTAGGACTGCTAACGCGAGAATCGCGGCGGCGATTCCTGCTCGATTAAAGGCTCCAATAACGCAAAGGCTCGCCAAGAGCAACGTCATGACCAGAGCGCGGAAAGCCACCCTTGGCCAGGAGCGGAATCGAACCAGCTGCTTCCCGCTCCCGTGTTCTTCAATGACCATCAGTATGCGGACAAAACCAAAAAATCCGCCCCGTATCTCTAGATCCCAGCGATCAAAATCACTCCCGTGCCAGACAACCGCCCCTTGTTTGCGCAACCCAGCCTTTAACAGGGCTAGCCTCTGTTCTGGCGGCTGCCAGAACTCGCTCCAGATCGTCCGGTTCAGTGGTCTGGGAAATACAAAAGCTCTGAAACCGCTCCGTCGCCAGGGAGTCAGACCATTTCTCAGACGACCCCACAGGCGTGCTAAGGGCTGTAGCAGATACAGGAGTGCTGTTAGGCTATAGAGCTTGAGGCGAGTGAGGCGAGATTTAGTAGAGGTGGTGAAGGAGGCTTTGGAGGCACTCAGGATAGCTTGAACAACGGGTATGGCAACAGCAGCGATTAGCAACGGGATAGCAAACAGCATCGGCTGCCAGAACGCACCGAGGACTGACAGTCCTGCCAGCGTCAGGATAAGAAGATACCATTCGGGTGTGGTCGGCAACGCGCTCCACAAATCCGGTGCAGATTGATAAAGGGATTGGAACGGGGCGCTGCCCCAAGTTCCGTGATAAATTCGCTCTAAGCCCCAGCCAAGCATCTGCACCAGCCCTCTACCATAGAGCCGCCCAGACCAGTGAACGTGACCGACACAATTGTACTTTTCTGGCCATTTCTGTTCTAGAAGAGCTTCCGCCTTGCCGTATCCCTTTTGCTGTCGCCAGTACATCATGATTGAGTTGCGCCGATGGTGCCAAACGACAGCAGCGGGACTAAATCCTATTTTCCAGCCCTGCTCTTGGAGTCGCCAGCAAATATCCACGTCATCGCCTGCCGCTCGAAACCGAGGATCAAATCCGCCAACTGCCTGAAGGTGGCTTTTCCAATAGGCCATGTTGCACCCTGGAATATGCTCCGCCTCCCGGTCAGAAAGCAGCACGTGGATCGGCCCACCGGGCGCATTGGCGATACAATCGGCGATCAAACCGTCACCGGGAGGGGGAATATTGGGACCGCCTACCCCAGCGTAGTCTCCCTTGAGGAATGCATGCGCCAAGTAGGTGAGCCAGTGGGGATCAGGATAGGCGTCATCGTCAATGTAGGCAACAATGTCTCCGGTCGCTGCTTCCAGGGCAGTATTGCGGGCGCTGCTCAGTCCCTGGTTCTTTGCGTGAATAATCAGCCGTACATCGTATTCCTTGGCAATCTCCGCCACGCCATTGCTGGAACCGTCGTCTACCACAATGACTTCATAATCGGGATACTCTAGCTGTTGCAGGGTTTCCAAGGTATCACGTATGGTGCCTGCCCCGTTATGGGAGCAGACCGCCACCGAGATGCGGGGCCAGGAACGGTTTGCTGGAAACGGGATTTCGGCAAAGGCATGGCGAACAGCTTGAATCGCTGGTTTAGGACGCCGCTGTCGGTCGGTAAGACCAAAGTCCCAGTTTTCAATGTCAAAGCCGCCCCGGTACCATTCGTCTGTCCAGGCAAAGACAAAGCATCCAGCACAACCTGCCTCAAAAATCGTTCGGAGCTGCCACTCCAGCGTCTTTGCCTGAGCCTCCTTCCCATTTGTGAGGCTATCTAGCCCAA
>DATNQR010000240.1:0-5084 GCA_036703905.1 Thermosynechococcaceae cyanobacterium | reverse complement strand
ATTCCGCACCCAATTCTAGTGCCCTCTGAATAGGACTATACCCGACGATCGAAGCATACTCCTGCCTCATCTCCTCCAAGCTGACCCGGATCAACTCCTGCAACTCCCTTGGATTTTTCGGTAACTCTCACCTCTAGATTTGAATCACGAAAGCCCCCACAGCAAAGCTTTCTGAGCAGAGTGTCAGCAGGTCTAAAATACAACCCTTAGTTTATAGCCCCTCAATTTATAGCTATAGCTGTAGATAGACAACTCAGGACATTAGGTTTGAAGGGTGGGGCAAGTCCCCCAGCCACGCAGATCAGCAACAGCCTGCCAATGATTCGAGTGAATTAAAGCAGACGCTCATGGAGCCAAGCGATCGCAGGTTCCGGCCAATCTCATTCTATTGATTAAAAAAATATATGATTGGGTACGCCCAACCCCAGAGACTCCGCTTTAGTCACTGGGTCTTCAAAGCGCGATCGCACTATGCCGAAAGTTGTTCTAGTCGAACCTCAGATTCCCCCCAACACGGGTAACGTAGCCCGCACCTGTGCGGCAACCAACACCGAGCTTCATCTGGTTGGCCCCCTGGGGTTTGAGCTCAGCGATCGCTATTTGAAGCGAGCAGGTCTAGACTACTGGCCCTTTGTTAAGTTGCGTTATCACGAGTCCTTCGGAGAGTTCAGCCAGTTTCAGCAGCACCAGGGCGGACGGACGATCGGCTTCAGCACTTCAGGGACTTGTAGCTATATTCAGTTCAACTTCCAACCGGACGATTGGCTCCTGTTTGGCAGCGAGACCACAGGTTTATCTAAGGCAGTCTTGTCTAGCTGCGCCGCCACGCTGCGAATTCCAATGGCTCAACCCCAGGTTCGTAGCCTCAATCTATCCGTTAGTGCGGCAGTAGGATTGTTTGAGGCTTACAGACAATTAGGCTTCTGAAGCTTGAAATTGCCTTAGATTCTGGTGTGGAAAAGATTAGTGCTGTGATCGCATCTAAGAAGATTTCTTAGATGCGAGGTTGTAATAATCTATTCATAGATGCTCATATACGAATAGAGTTCAAGCTTGAATTTGAATCGACGAGGAACTGAACATTAGAGTGCATTGAACTTGAGAAACAGAGCGCTCACTTAAATCTATCTAGAAGTGCATTTCTATCTAGAAGTGCATTTTGTTGTCCAAGCTACTATTTGTTCAGATTCAAATAAGAAATCTGTATGGGTCTGTTTCAAGCAGAAACAGAACAACCTTAGAGAACTCTCTCTACTGAATTTTGACTGAGATCGAGTATTTGAAAGCAGTGCAGCTATCTCCACACCGGCTCTCGGAGAGACAAGCGCGTTGGGTTTAGAGGAACGGTGAGGGAGTAACTTGCATAGTTCTACGGATGTTCCCTTGGGCAGTTCCCCGTAACGTCTGTTGTTGAAAGGCAACTCTCTCTCGAAAGAGTTCGGGCGATTTTCGATCCCTGAAATGCTTCTCCAGTAGCGCTTATTCATGCCGCTCTGACTCAATCACTAGACCCGAAGCTAACAAAGCGACGCTTCTAGAACTTCAATCTCAGTCTCAGGTAGGGTGTAGATAACCTAGATCTTTCAAAATCTTGAAAGTCTGAAATCCAGGCAGGTTGCCTGATCGAGAATTCTTGAACAAACTCTGGCGTGATTACAACTTGTCTAATTTTGGAAAGCAGGGTAATCTTGCCTAAGTGTAATTACCCTAGTGATTTTCATCACGCTTCAGAGTGATCCAAATCATTAAACAGGTGGTAGATTGAATGGCTCAAGGACAGTTGAACGCTGGACATTTAGGAGGTCGTTTTTTGGAACGAGCAATTCCGCAGAAGGTTAAGCCTCTTCCTTCCTGTGAAACCGAAACAGATATGCTGACAAGTCAATCTAAGCCCGTGGAATCGAACCGTCTAGTCCGTACTTCGGCCGCCATGCTCGGACTGGCAATCTCAGTTGGTACTCATGGGCTGCTGGTGCCTGGCTCAAACGATGGAGCGATCGCCGCAGAACCTATCCCTGAGAAATCTGTCTCTGAGAAGTCTCTCCCTGAGAAGTCTGTCTCCGAAAAGTCTGTCACTGCTGAAGTGACCCCGGTGACTATTGCGACGGCTTCCCAAAGCCCGGCTTTCTCGGCTCCGGCAAAATCTGATTTTGTCGAGCACACGGTTCAGGAAGGGCAAACGCTCCAGCAGCTAGCTCGTTTTTACGGAGTGGATGTCAGTGCCGTTGCTAATGCCAACAGCCTATCTATGAGTGCTGTGCTGCGTGTTGGGCAAGTGTTGACGATTCCCGCCAGCAACTTGGTGGCGCGGGCCATTCAGTCGGACACAGCCAGCAGTGCTACTCCAGAGTATTACGGTCTTGTTTCAGGATCACGATCGTCTGCCCCAGCGCCTGAGTTCGTTGCTCCTACCGTACCCGATGCCACCCTCAAGGCCGAACAAGATGCATCTCTCAGCCGACTCCAGCAGAGAAGTGAGGATTTGCGGCAACGTCTTGCTCAGGCAAAGGTAGAAAAGCAAGAGGCTCCGGTCAAGCAGGAAGCTCCGATCACGATCGCGGCACAGCCTAAAGCATCGATTCAGCCAAAAGTGACCGTGGCTTCTGAGGCATCACCCGTTGTTGTACCTGAATCGATCGCTACAGCAAAGATTGATCCAGTCCCTGCTGCCCTAGAACAGCCGCAGAAGGAAGCTAAGGAAGCTGTGGTGACGCTGACGGACTCAGCCAGCTACCGAGTAGCCTCAGGCGATACGTTAAGCGCGATCGCTCGTTCCTACGGCATTTCTGAGGTTCAGCTTGCCGCCGCCAACAAAATTTCCAATCCCAACCTCATCCGAGCCAATCAGGTTCTGACGATTCCGCAGCGTCAAGCTTCTCAGCAAAGCGCAGGCACTTCTGCATTGTTCTCCGATGCCTCAAAAACTCCTTTGGTTGTTGCGGCTTCTGGCGTGCCAGTGATCGGCGTAGCTACCTCGGAGAACGCGACTCGATCGGATGCTGCTCAACTGATCGAAGCTCGATTGCAGCAAGTGTCGTCTCCAGAGACGCGCATTGCTGCAACGACTCTGCCGGGAACTGGAGTCAGAACAGAGCGATCTGGCGATGTGATAGTGCCTACGACGAGCCACAGCTATGTCGAAAACCTCAAGATTGAAGTCTTGAAGCTGCGAGAGAAGTACAGTGCGGCTGGAGTTCAGCCAGGCGTGAAGGGAGAAACCGTTTCTCTGAACCAGGCTCGTACTTCAGAAGCTGCACCGGAGTTGATCAATCCAGAGTTCAACCCTAAAGCTTACTCAGCCTCCGAGCAGGCTCAAGGTGGACAGTCCAGGGTTCAGAAGACTCCTCGGTCTCTTCCTGCCCAACCACAGCGTGTGGCAACGGCTTCCCTTGGCTCTCAGGACTACGCGCCTCTGACTTCCTCAATGCTAGGTCAGATGGTTTCCCCTAGCTTGCCTCCTTTGGGAGCAGCCGAGGCTTACTTGCCTGGAAAGTCGGGCAAATTTTCAGGCTATATCTGGCCAGCACAGGGAATGCTAAGTTCTGGCTACGGCTGGCGCTGGGGTCGGATGCACAAGGGAATTGATATTGCTGGGCCGGTCGGCACCCCGATCGTGGCTGCGGCTCCAGGTACAGTCACCTATGCGGACTGGAACTCTGGCGGCTACGGCAACCTGGTGGAGATTACTCACCCCGACGGTAGCGTTACCCTTTACGCCCACAACAATCGCATCCTGGTGCGGCAGGGGCAGGAAGTGGCCCAGGGTGAGCAGATTGCAGAGATGGGAAGCACGGGCTACAGCACTGGCCCCCACTCACACTTTGAGGTACATCTGCCTGGACAGGGAGCGGTCAACCCGGTCGCTTATCTCACTAACCAGGGCTAAGCGTATTTGGTTCTTGCGATACTGTTCTTGAGACATTGGAGGGAGCCACAAAGCTCCCTCTTTTTTATGGCAACAGAGATCTTTGGGGCAACTTAGAAGCCATAGCCTCGTAGGTTAGAACGGGGTGCAGGGGCAACGCCCAAGTCGTGTTCTAGACCTGTTGCTTCTCTACTCAAGGAGCCTTGCTGGTCAGGCTTTCGTGATTTAGAATTACACGTCTAGAACATCACCGCTTTGCCCTACTCATTTCTGGACTCGAATCGCAGGAACCAACACTGGAAACCAGCCTTAACTCAGTTTCCACAGCCGTACTGTGCCATCCCAACTGCTGCTAGTCAGGGTGTGGCCATCCGGGCCAAAGGCGATCGCCGAGACAGTATTAAGGTGGTCGGAAAGCGTAGCAAGTTCCTTATTTGATCGCGCCTGCCAGAGCTTCAGATCGGCGCTGGCCGTGGCAAGCAGTTTGCCGTCGGGACTAAAGGCGATCCCATTTACTCGCTCAGAGCCAATCTCAAGCATTCGCTTTTGCCTTCGCACCTTCGTACTCCAGAAGCGAACTGTGCCATCGCCACCGCCGCTCACCAGAGTTTTGCCATCGGGACTGAAGCTTAGGGCAGCGATCGATCCAGAATGTCCTGTCAAAGTTCTCAATTCTTTGCCTGCTGCATCCCACAGCTTGATAGTGCGATCGGCGCTGCCACTAGCCAACAGATTGCCATCGGGACTAAACGCCAGCGCCTCAATTCGCAGATCGTGTCCGTAGAGTCGATCTCGCTCTTGTCCAGTGGTCATGTCCAGCAGGATGATCGGATCGTAGAGGCTACTGCTGACCAGAGTTTTCCCGTCGGGGCTGAGGGCAAGGGCGAGAACCGTGTCCGTGTGCAGCGCCAAACTGCCTAGGCGCTTTCCAGTAGCCAGTTCCCAAATCCGAATTGTTTTGTCAGCACTACCGCTGATCAGCAGTTTCCCGTCGGGACTGATCACCAGTGCCGAAACTAGATCCAAGTGTCCCGTCAGGGTGCGGAGTGCCCGCCCTTCCAGATCCCACAGCTTGATGGTTGTGCCACTGCTGCTGGCTAGAAGCGGAGCGGTGGGACTGAAGACGATCGCACTGACTTTTCCAGGGTGGGGTAAGGTGCAGACACACTGCCAGATAGGACGTTTCTTGGCAGCGCGACGACGGGCAGTAGGGAGATTG
>DATNQR010000239.1:0-6692 GCA_036703905.1 Thermosynechococcaceae cyanobacterium | reverse complement strand
GCAGGAGTTGAAGGCATCAAAATTCAGGTGAGCGGCCGTCTGAATGGCGCAGAAATTGCCCGTCCAGAGTGGACGCGAGAAGGTCGTGTTCCCCTGCACACGCTTCGGGCGGACATTGACTACGCCTACTGCACCGCCAGTACGGTTTACGGCACGTTGGGCATTAAAACCTGGGTGTTTAAGGGTGAAATTATCCCTGGACAGGAGGAGCAACCTGCTCCCTCGGCTGCCAAAGCTCCCCGCCGCCAGCAACGTCGCCGACAACAGTTTGAAGATCGATCGAATGAAGGCTCATGAAGTTTTGAATTTTGAGGGATGAACTTTGAATTCTTCTAGCTTAAAACTCAAAACTCATTTCTCCTGTCAAGGTAAACCGTTATGTTAAGTCCAAGAAGAACAAAATTTCGTAAGCAGCAGCGTGGTCGCTTGAGTGGTCTAGCGACCCGTGGCAATAAGCTGGACTTTGGCGAGTTCGGGTTGCAGGCCCAGGAATGTCACTGGATCACGGCGCGTCAAATCGAAGCCAGTCGGCGAGCCATGACTCGCTACATTCGGCGAGGCGGCAAGATTTGGATTCGCATTTTCCCCGACAAGCCTGTGACGATGCGCCCTGCCGAAACCAGAATGGGTTCAGGTAAAGGTGCGCCTGAATTTTGGGTGGCTCCTGTTAAACCCGGTCGCGTCCTGTTTGAGATTGCTGGGGTTCCTGAAGCTACTGCCAAAGAAGCTATGCGCCTCGCGTCCTTCAAGCTGCCCATCAAGACCAAATTTATCACTCGCGCATCGGAGGAGACCTAACCTATGCCTCTTCCCAAGATTGAAGACGCAAGAAGCCTGAACCCTGAAGATTTGAGTGAACAGATCATCGCGGTCAAGCGACAGTTGTTTCAGCTACGGTTCCAGCAGGGAACTCGTAAGCTGGAGCAATCTCACCAGTTCAAGCACGCCCGTCACCGTCTAGCTCAATTGTTGACAGTAGAACGAGAGCGACAGTTACAAGCTTCCACATCTGATGCAGCAACGGAGTAAGCCCAATGGCAGTGAAGGAAAGAGTTGGCCTGGTGGTCAGCGACAAAATGAACAAAACGGTTGTGGTAGCGGTGGAGAGTCGGGCTGCCGATCCAAAGTACAGCAAGGTTGTCGCCCAAACCAAGCGCTACAAAGTCCATGACGAGGAGAACAAGTGCAAGCAGGGCGATCGCGTCCGCATTCAAGAAACTCGCCCTTTGAGTCGCACTAAGCGCTGGACTGTGATCGATATTCTGTCCAACTCACGAGTGTAGCCGGAGGTTCCCATGATTCAGCAAGAAAGCTACTTGAATGTGGCCGACAACAGCGGTGCTCGTAAGCTTATGTGCATCCGTGTTCTGGGTGGTCGTAAGCGCTTTGCCGGCGTGGGCGATGTCATCGTGGCGGTGGTCAAGGATGCTATCCCCAACATGGCAGTCAAAAAGTCTGATGTGGTAAAGGCCGTCATTGTCCGTACCCGGAAGAATATGCGACGGGACAGCGGCATGAGCATTCGCTTTGACGACAACGCGGCGGTGATTATCAACAACGACGGCAACCCTAAAGGTACTCGTGTCTTTGGTCCAGTGGCTCGGGAGCTACGAGACAAGAACTTCACTAAAATCGTTTCGCTTGCCCCGGAGGTGCTGTAATGGCTCAGAAAAAGGCGACGGGCACTCGTCATAAGCTGCACGTCCAGAAAGGCGACACGGTACAGGTAATCGCTGGCAGCGATCGCGGCAAGGTCGGCGAGATCCTTCAGGTGATCACTAAGACCAGCAAGGTTGTGGTCAAGGGCGTGAACATTCGGACGAAGCATGTTAAGCCCCAGCAAGAGGGTGAGACAGGGCAAATCGTCACCAGCGAGGCACCAATCCATAGCTCCAACGTTATGCTCTACTCTGAGAAACAAAAGGTCGCCAGCCGAGTTTCCCACACCTTCAACGCCGATGGCAAAAAGGTGCGAATTCTGAAAAAAACTGGCGAGGTTCTCGACTAGATATAGCAACTGACTCAAAACTCAACGGGTTTCCCTGACCAAGACCAGGGCTTATAAGGAAAACTACCGACGATGGCAACTCGACTGAAGCAAACTTATCAAGAGAAAATTGTTCCAAAGCTAACGGAACAATTTAACTACACCAATGTTCACCAGGTTCCGAAGCTGGTGAAGGTTACGATCAACAGAGGTTTGGGAGAAGCGGCCCAAAACGCTAAAGCTTTAGAGGCTTCCCTAACAGAGATTGGCATCATCACGGGTCAAAAGCCGGTGGTCACTCGCGCTAAAAAGGCGATCGCGGGCTTCAAAATTCGCGAAGGTATGCCTGTGGGAATCATGGTGACGCTGCGGGCCGATCGAATGTACAGCTTTCTGGATCGTTTGATCAACCTGTCCTTGCCTCGCATTCGAGATTTTCGCGGCATCAGTCCTAAAAGTTTTGACGGCAGAGGCAACTATACTCTGGGAGTTCGGGAGCAGTTGATCTTCCCAGAAATAGAGTACGACAGGATCGATCAAATTCGCGGGATGGACATTTCCATCATCACCACCGCGAACAATGATGAAGAGGGTCGCGCTTTGCTGAAAGAACTGGGAATGCCCTTTCGGGAGAACTAAGGCAGTATCAAGGGAAAACTATGGCGGCTAACGACACAATTGCAGATATGCTGACGCGCATCCGAAACGCAACCCTGGCGCGTCACCAGACAACCGAAGTTCCTTCGACTAAGATGACTCGCAGTATTGCCAAAGTCCTCCAGGAAGAAGGTTTCATTGCTGAGTTTGAAGAAGCAGGGGAAGGGGTTAAGCGCAACTTAGTCCTCTCACTCAAGTACAAGGGTAGAGGCAAGCAGCCCATCATTAATACCCTTAAGCGAGTCAGCAAGCCTGGTCTGCGCGTTTACTCTAGTCGCAAAGATCTGCCACGGGTGCTGGGGGGAATTGGTATTGCCATCATCTCAACTTCTAGTGGCATCATGACTGATCGCGAAGCCCGTCGCAGTGGGCTAGGCGGTGAAGTTCTCTGCTACATCTGGTGAATTTTGATTGGTGAATTTTGGTTCCTAGGAGCAGTCAGCAATGTCTCGTATTGGTAAACGTCCCATCAGTATTCCTGGCAAGGTGACTGTCGCGATCGACGGGCAGTCAGTTTCTGTCAAAGGGCCTAAAGGTGAGCTTTCCCGTGTACTTCCCAGTGAAGTGACTGTGGTTCAAGAAGGCGAAACCCTTTTGGTCAATCGCAATGATGACTCCCGCCCAGCCCGTCAACGGCACGGTCTTAGTCGTACTCTGGTTTCCAACATGGTGGAAGGAGTATCTCAAGGCTTTCAGAAGAAGCTGGAGATTCAGGGTGTGGGTTACCGCGCTCAGGTGCAAGGTCGCATTCTTACCCTGAACATGGGGTACAGTCACCCGGTACAAATTGATCCTCCAGAGGGCATTCAGTTCGTTGTGGAAAACAACGTTAACGTTACGGTAAGCGGTATCGATAAAGAAATCGTCGGCAATACTGCTGCCCGAATCCGAGCAGTCCGTCCCCCAGAGCCTTACAAAGGTAAAGGGATTCGCTATGCAGGAGAGTTGGTGAGACGCAAGGCTGGCAAGGCAGGGAAAAAATAACTAATGAAACTCACTCGCAAAGATTCTACACGGCGGCGGCACAGCCGCGTTCGTCGTCGGGTCACGGGTACGCCCGATCGTCCTCGGCTATCGGTTTTTCGCTCCAATCAGCACATCTATGCTCAGGTGATCGATGACACAAAGCAGCACACGCTGGTGTCTGCCTCAACTCTTGATCCTGACTTAAAGACTAACCTGGAGTCAGGAGCCAATTGCGATGCTTCTACGGCTGTGGGCAAGCTAGTGGCAGAACGTCTCCTAGCTACAGGGATTCAGCAGGTCGTGTTCGATCGTGGTGGCAACCTCTACCACGGCCGCGTCAAGGCGCTAGCTGAGGCAGCGCGGGAAGCAGGACTTGAATTCTAGTTCAGATAGTTTAGAAGTTGGTGCTGGCAGCGCTCAACAACCCAATGAATCTCCATTCCCTCGCAACTGACGATAAGTAGAATTCAGGATAGAACAATGGCTAAGGGTCGTAAGAACAATAAAGCTCGTGAAAAAGAGTCTGATTGGCAGGAGCGGGTTGTACAAATCCGCCGTGTGACCAAAGTAGTCAAGGGTGGTAAGAAGCTGAGTTTCCGCGCGATCGTAGTCGTGGGAAATGAGCGGGGTCAGGTGGGTGTGGGTGTGGGCAAAGCCAGCGATGTGATTGGAGCAGTCAAGAAGGGCGTTGCCGACGGTAAGAAGCATCTCGTTGAGGTTCCCCTCACTAAGTCCAACTCCATTCCTCACCCCACCAATGGTGCAGGTGGCGGTGCAAAAATTATGATCCGCCCCGCTGCGCCAGGTACCGGAGTAATTGCTGGAGGAGCAGTGCGGACAGTTTTGGAGTTAGCAGGAGTTCGCAACGTTCTAGCTAAGCAGTTGGGATCAGGCAATCCGCTCAACAACGCTAGGGCGGCGGTCAATGCCCTGGAAACGCTTCGCACCTTCGCTGAAGTTGCGGAAGAGCGGGGTGTGCCGATCGAGAACCTCTACGCCTAATTCGTTAAAATCACCCGTGGAGATGAATCATGAGATTTGATGACATTGCACCTCAAGTAGGCTCGAAGCGCCGCCCTCGTCGCGTAGGTCGAGGCATTGCAGCAGGACAGGGAGCAAGCTGTGGTTTCGGAATGCGGGGTCAAAAGTCCCGATCGGGCCGCCCAACCCGTCCTGGCTTTGAGGGAGGACAAATTCCCCTCTACCGTCGCTTGCCTAAGCTCAAGAGTTTTCCCTCAGTGAGCCGTCAGGAGTATACCCTGATCAATCTAGCAGCGCTGTCTTCCTTGCCTGCCAACGCTGAAGTAACGCTGGAGTCCCTACTCGAAGCGGGCGTTGTCACCACCAATGATGGGCCGCTAAAGATTTTGGGTACGGGTGAACTCAGCGTCCCTCTCACCGTAAGAGCGGCCGCTTTCAGCGCTTCTGCCCGCGCTAAGATTGAAGCATCTGGCGGAACTTACGAGATCCTAGCCGGTAAGCCGAAGTGGGTCAGAAGCTACTCAGACAGTTGATAGATTTGTGCCAGTGCTTCTGATGGCAGCTTGTTTAATTGCAGCTTAACAGTAGAGGAATTCATGGTCGTCAGTCGAGACAAGACACCCAGCGCTCAGGAAACTTTTGCTCAGATGGCCCAGGCCGCAGGATTGCGCGGTCGAATCCTGTTGACGATCGGGATGCTGATCCTAATTCGATTAGGCAAGTTTCTTCCTGTGCCTGGAATCGATCGGACAGCGTTTGCTGCAAGTGTGGCCAACAGTCCAATCATCGGTTTTCTAGACATCTTCTCTGGCGGCGGCTTCTCAGCGCTCGGAATCTTCGCGCTGGGTATTATTCCTTACATTAACGCTTCTATTATTCTGCAACTGCTGACTTCAGCCCTTCCATATTTGGAAAATCTTCAGAAGAATGAAGGCGAAGCAGGGCGACGCAAAATCTCGCAAATTACTCGTTACGTTGCTTTGGGGTGGGCGATCGTTCAAAGCGTTGGTATTGCTTTGTGGGTGCGGCCGTTTGTTGAAGGCTGGTCTGCTTTCTTCGTTGTGCAAACAGTTCTTGCGCTGACGGCTGGCTCCATGTTCGTGATGTGGGTAGGGGAGTTGATCACCGAACGCGGCATTGGTAACGGAGCTTCGCTGTTGATCTTTATCAGCATTGTTTCTGGGCTACCTACCTCTGTAGGACAAACGCTGGAGCTAGCTCAAACGGGCGATCGCAGCATTGTGACTGGAGTAATTCTGCTGCTGATCGTGTTCCTGGTCATGATCGTTGGCATTGTGTTTGTGCAGGAAGGAACTCGAAGAATTCCCATTCTCTCCGCTCGCCGCCAAGTGGGTCGCAAGATGTACATGGAGCGCAGCAGCTACCTACCTTTGCGCTTGAATCAGGGAGGGGTGATGCCGATTATCTTTGCCTCAGCCGTGTTGATTATTCCTGCTTCTTTAGCTCAGTTCACAAAGAATGATGTTCTGGTTCAAGTTGCCAACTATTTGAGCCCAAACGGATCAATGCCCTGGATTCACGTCGCTGTCTACTTGGTACTCATTCTGTTCTTCAGCTACTTTTATGCCTCGTTAGTTGTGAACCCTGTGGACATGTCGCAGAACATTAAGAAGATGGGAGCAAGTATTCCTGGAATCCGCCCAGGTAAAGCGACCAGCGAATACATTGAGCGGGTTCTCAATCGGCTAACGTTCCTAGGGGCGATCTTCCTGGGGTTAGTAGCGATCGTTCCCACAGCAGTAGAGAGTGCTACTAGAGTTAAAACTTTTCAAGGACTGGGAGCGACATCGCTGCTGATCCTCGTAGGGGTGGCGATCGACACCGCCAAACAGATTCAAACCTACGTTATCTCGCAGCGATACGAAGGGATGGTCAAGCAATAGCTCAACCTGCGTTTTTTGACTGCGATAGGATAGATTTAGCCCAAGATGTCAGCAGAGGGCTGAAACTGCGGGCCTGCACACTTGCCAATTGAGGAAAGCGATTTGTCGAAACAAGATTTGATTGAGATGGAAGGCACGGTAACGGAGTCGTTGCCGAACGCGATGTTCCGAGTTGATTTGGACAATGGCTTTAATGT
>DATNQR010000238.1:0-10567 GCA_036703905.1 Thermosynechococcaceae cyanobacterium | reverse complement strand
GCTGCACCAGATTGGCTCCCACAAACCCAGTTGCCCCAGTCACGATCGATCGCTTCACGACTTCAATGCCCTATTAAATGAAAGTTTTATAATCCAGCACATCTAGATATTGCCAGGTGCGGAGTCGAATCTCTTCGCGTTCTTCTTTGGAAAGTTCCTCTGCCGTTGCCCGGTTTGCTTCAGGAGTTGCTTTCCGAATCGTTCCCCAGGGATAGACTTCTTCTAGAGGCTCACCATTCCAACTCGGAGTTTTCAGAGAATCAGCAGGCTCCAGTCCCAGCTTTTCACAGATGGCTCCCAGCGTTTTGTGAGAATCTTCCATCACCTCCTCTGTCCGCACAATGTGAACCCGATCAGGATACTTCTGTTGCAATAGCAAAGCGTAGTACTGGTTCAATGTCCAGGCAGAGATGTAAGCTGCCAAAGACATCGGAACCGGGCGCTTTTTGGTGTCTGCATAGGCTGACCAGGGATTGCGAACGACGTGCAGCACATGACCCTGAGGCAGATCCGCCAAGATTTTTTCACCATCAACCGTGATGATCGGGCTATAGCCAACATGAACTGACTCCTGACCCGTCCGTTTGTAGTCCTTCCAGGCATCAAAGGTGGCACGGAAAAAGGCAGCAACGTTGTTTCCCCGCGATCGACCTGTGGACTGCACATACTGCTCATAGATTTGACAGCGATTGTCGTCTGAAAAATCAAACGGCATATGACGAAACTTGCTGACATGAGGCGTACGCGATCGCACCTTGCCTTCCTCATCAATGATGGCTTTATAATCCTGGTAAGCCGTAGCATCCAGATCGAAGACTGGCCAACGATATTTCACCGGAAACATCGAAGTTAGCGGATCTAAAACCATCCGAGTCCCAATTTGAGATTCAAACGGATAGACAAACATTTGAGGATGTCCATCCAAAAAGCGGTGGGTTGTGTTGCCACCATTTTCATACATAGCTCCAATCATCACGAAGCGGAAGTCAGCACTCATTCACACATCTCCTTTCTTGAACGCATAGAAAAACTTTTTATCCCGATCGCTGGTCTTTTTCGACCCAGCGACAAAAGGAAACCCAGAAGCGAAGGCGTGGGGAACCCAGTCTACTGCAAAAATCTGATTGCCGTAGGGCCAAATCAGACTTCCCAGCACTTTACCAGACTGGGTATCCACTGCGTGCAAGCCGCACAAACTGGAATCAACATCCAAGCCCGGCGCATACTGGCGGAAGCGAGGAATAACGCGGGACGTACCCACAAAGGCGATCGAGCCGTGAAAACACAGCCCCCGCGTCCACCCAGGCAACTTAACTACGGGTTGAAATTTCCCCGCTTCACCCACCCCTAACTCGCCGTAGCCACTATTGTCCACCCACACTTGTTCCTGATGTAGACGAGCAGAGTGAGGACGGGTCAATCCGCGTACCGCGACCTCGCGGGTTGCGCCAGAGAAAATTACGCCACAGCGATCGACCAGGAAATTTTTGTGGCCGGGACGACGGGCAGAAATCTTGTCAGTCGAAGCAGAAAAGAAAGAGGATTCTAGGTCAGTCCCAGCGGCGATCGAGTTGAGTTGCAGATGATTTTGCCCAAAGACAGCCCCTGCGTCGGTTTCTAGGCAGCGCGGCCACCAAACCCGCTCAAAGTTGCCCCCTGCATCAAATCGAATTACGGCGTTCTGTCCGACCGAGTTGGCGTACAGTGTGTCACCAATCATGGCCAGGTCGTGCATGTACAGGCACCCTGGGAAAAAGTGCGATCGCACTGGAACGAGCGGGCGATCAGATCGCGTTTCCAACTTCACGTCTAGCCGTGGCATCATCCCAGTCACTGGCGCAAACTCGTAAATTTGGTTGGGGTTACGGGTGCTGGCAATGTGGACAACTCCCCGATCTCGGTCGATTGCCAGTCCTGAGGGATGGGGCAAGCGCTGGTAAGTGACGGCAGGCTTCCCTGCGTCTGCATTTATCGCAATGACCAAATGCTCATACTCGCGGGTGACGAGCAATGTAATCCCACAGGATTCCAGGACGCTCCACCAGTCGCCCTTCACCCAGTGCTGCAACAACTTAGGGTCAGTTTCAGAGGCTTCTTGCCACTGACTGCAAATCTGAGCTGGGTCGCGCCACTCCGCATGATGCCGCGACCACAAAGCATCCAATTCCTCAGACTGGGGTGTATTCATTGCTTCGGACTACCCATCCTGCGCCAGAGCCGGTAGGCTCCGGTATACATTTTGAGAGCTGAGTTGTAGTTCGTGGTCGATTTGCCACTGTGCCGCCGAGTGGAGAAGATCGGAACCTCCACCATCGGATAGTTTTCCTGACGACAAATGACATTGAATTCCGCATCAATCAAATCATCATTGGAAGCCAGATTCAACAGTCGATCGAATTTGCGTGGGAAAACCTTTGGTGTACCGTTGATGTCCCAGTAGGACAGATCGAACAAAGCGCGGCATTCAAGGTTATAGAGCAGCGACCCCAAGCGCCGAGTCCAGTTATCCCTGATTTTGCGGTTCGCTTTCACAACCACATTAGGATAGACCACACCATACAGCAGCAGCAGCGACAGATCCTCTGCACTGGTGCGGGCAGAGTTGGTGTAGCAAATAATATCCCCTTGGGCCGCTTGCAGTCCTAAGTTGACCGATCGTCCCCAACCGCCCTTTTCACTATGAAGTACTCGAATAGTTTTAGAATCTTTCGCCAAGGCAGTGCAGACTTCAAAAGAGCGATCGCGGCAGTTGTTCACGACTAGAATTAGCTCGTAGGACTGCTTCACCTTGACCAGAGCCGTCTCATACTCTTGAACCAACTTGCCGATGTGATCCGCCTGGTTGTAGACCGGCAAGATGATCGACAGCAAATGTTCGCTCATTCCTTCGCCCTACCCAATGCCTTCAGAGCAGTCTGAGCCAGCCCGTCCTGCGATAAGCCATGTCGAGCTTCGAGATAACGCTGACTGCCCGATATCCCGTCGGAACCAACCTTGACTCCACACCGCACCACCCGACAGGCGATTCCATGCTCCGCCACCACTTCTGACACGAGAGAACCTACACCGCCGACAATGTAGTGGGCTTCAACCGCAAGGGCAACCGGAAATCGGCTCAAGATCTCCCCCAAGTCCTTGATCGGAGCGGGATTGAGACAAGCCACTACTACGACTGTACAATCAACGCCCTGCTGCTCCAGTTTTTTCGCAGTGGAAACGACTTCGCTGGTGAGGCTACCCATCACGACCATCACGAGGTCAGTCCCGTCGCCAATCGTCTGCACACGACCCAACTCAAACCGCCCTTCAAGTCCAGGAACGGTAGTGCGATCGTCCTTGCCCAGTCGATAGTAAACCGGCCCCGGCAGATCCCAGGTTGCTTGGAATGCAGTCCGGGCTTGTTCGTGGTCAGCTGGGGCAACTAGCGTCAAGTCTGGCTGCACTCGCATCACACCCACATCCTCCAGACCATGATGGGTCGGGCCGGCATGACCATACTCAAATCCGCCGCCTACACCAGCAATTCGCACCGGTAGATGGTGCAAAACTGGACCATTGCGAATGAACTCATAGGTACGCAGGGAGGCAAACGTTGCGATCGAGTATAGGAACGGAATGTAGCCCGCCTCTGCCAGTCCAGTTGCCAGCCCAACCATGTTTTGTTCTGCCACACCGACGTTGAAAAACCGATCTGGAAACTTTTCAGCAAAAGGTTCTAGGACGGTATAGCCCAAATCTCCAGTTAACAAAAGGATGCGGGGATCGCTAACCGCTAACTCTACTAGAGTTTTAACAAGTGCAACTCTCACGATTTGACTCCAATTTCTGCGATCGCTTGTTGGTATTCAGTGTCGGACATAGGCCAGTAGTGCCACTTGATCTGATTTTCCATGTAGGAAACCCCTTTGCCAAAGACCGTGTGGGCAACGAGGACGTGGGGCGCACCAGTGGAAGTATCTAACCCTGAAATTGTCTTCTGCATTCCTTCCACATCATGCCCATCTACCTCATGTACATCCCATCCAAAAGCCCGCCAGCGGTCGGCCATGGGTGACAAGTTGATCACATCTTGGGTGTAGCCTATGGCTTGCTGTCCATTCAAGTCAATGATGGCAATCAAATTCGCCAACTGGTGATGAGCCGCAAACATGGCTGCTTCCCAAAGCGATCCCTCGTTGCATTCTGCGTCGCTCATGACCACAAACACGCGCCGAGAAGATTGCTGCAATCGAGCTGCCAAAGCCGCTCCTGCCCCAAAACCTAAACCTTGCCCCAAAGAACCAGTCGAAAAGTCAATCCCTTTCAGAATATTCTCTGGATGAACTCCCAACATGCTTTCGTCAGCGCAATAGGTGTTTAGCTGTTCCTCAGTGAGCCAGCCCTTCAAAGACAAGGCAGCGTAGACCGCCAGAACAGCGTGACCTTTCGAAAGAACAAAACGATCTCGATCGGGATCATCGGGATCGAACTTTCCAGTCTGATCATAGAGAGCAGCAACAATATCAGCGATGGAGAGCGCCGAGCCAATATGACCGACGTGCGCTCGTTTCGATTGCTCAAGAATGATTCGTCGAATCTCGAAGGGCCAAGAGACTTGTGCTGTCATCCATCATCTCGCTAAACACAGACAGTATATTACCCTAAACCGACTGCGTTAACGATCATTTCACTGCATCTGGGAAGTACAGTCATCGAGCGAAAACTGTTTCAGTCAGCTACTGATTGAGGTGTCGAAGCTTAGTAATTTCAACCGCTAGAAGTTGAATCTGAGCTTCTTTCTCCAGCAAGGAAGCTCCACGCTCTTCGGCCACTTTGGTCAATAGTTGAATTTCAACCTCTTTCTGTGACAGAGATACCGCTCGTTCTTCTGCTATGTCAGCCAGTCGCTTTATTTGAGCTTCCTTTTCTTGCACATTGCTCAGAAACGTGTCGTAATAATGAGACTTATGCAGAACAGACAGCCAGTCGATCGACACTGTGTGGGCATACATCTGCACTTGTTCACGAATCTGTGCTGGATAGTAGAGAATGGCATCATTCAGCACCATCAACTCATGTCCAGAACTGAGAGCGTAGAGCTTTTTGACCACGGCATCAAGGCTAGGCCATTGACTCACTTCATGGGGTTGAGGTGGCGGACATAGAAACAGGCGGGCATCATCAATTAAAACAACGCTGTCCGAATTGAGATTCTGGAGCGCATTCAACTCTTGCAACAGAGGACATTGAGACTGATGACCTGCTGTTTTGTCTGCCACACACCAATGAGCATCCAGCCAGTAAAGCACTGCCTCATCTTTCAGGCGGGGATGCAGCGATTTCAGCACCGCTTCTGAATCACCCTGATACAAATGCACTTCAGGATTGCTTTTGAACCGTTCAACTGCCTGGAAGTAATACTCCTCAGCCAGTTCAACACTGTGAACCTCTTCAAACAGCAGCCTGACCTGCTCGATCGTTTCACCTTCAAACGTTCCCGTTTCTACAAAATACTTCAACGGAAGCAGTTGCTTCAGAGCTTTAACCAGTTCAGGATCAATAGAGAAGCTAACTGCACCCATATTAGTTAAGAAACTACACGTACAAGCCAGACTAGAACAAGCTACACCAGAACTGAACATCTCCAAAATACTTGTTCAGCATCGTTGGGTAAACTAGAATGGCGCGATGAGAGCGAGATATAGAACTGCTGACCCTATGATGACTCTGCTCGCTTGTCCGAAGCCTTTCCGAGGGCACATTAATACAATTCAACGTAATGCTATCCAAAGTTGGCTACAACTGCAACCTCGCCCTGAAATCATTTTGTTCGGAGACGAAGAGGGAACAGCCGCGCTAGTCGATGAGTTGGGCTTGATTCACCGCCCGAATGTCGATCGCACAGAGCAGGGGACACCGCTTCTAAGTTCCATTTTTCAGCAAGGGTTGGAGGAAGGTAGAGGATCGCTGTTCACCTTCATCAACTCCGACATCGTTTTGATGAGCGACTTCACGGCAGCAGTTCAGCAGGTGACGTTTGAGCGGTTCTTGCTCATGGGTCGGCGCTGTGACCTGAATGTGGAACAGGCGCTCGATTTCAGCCAGCCCCACTGGGCAACCCAGCTTCGTGGGAAGGCAGAGGCTGAAGGTTTTCTGCAAAGTGCCTCAGCAATGGACTATTTTGTATTTCCGCGAAGCCTCTACAAGAATGTTCCTCCTCTAGCGGTGGGTCGAGTCTACATTGATAACTGGTTATGCTATGAAGCAATTCGATCGGATGTACCAGTGATCGACGCGACTGAAGCAGTTTTAGCGGTTCATCAGAACCACAACTATGAGCATTTTTCTGGAGGCTTCTCAGCAATGTGGACAAGCCCAGAAGGAATTGCCAACCGCAAAATTTTAGGGCACGACGAACACGCCTACTTCAGAATCGACTGTGCAAACTGGGTATTAACCTCAGCAGGGCTACAACAACCACAGTGGACAAAGGGGCGACTAGAAAGATGTGTAGAGATGTTGCCCTACGTTCGTCCTGAGCTTCAGTCTTGGTCTGCTCTGCTCAAGCACCTAATGGAAACTAGGTTCCATAGTAATTTGGAAGACGGTCAAATTGCTGAAATTTTGCAAGGCTTGGGAGAGGCTTTCTTTAAGCAAGCAAATCACTGGTTTTGGTTCTCACTTAAATCAGAGAATGCTCAACCGGTGCTGGCTTTGACCGCGCCCAGTGAGCGAGACCAGATTCAGCAGATGGCTGAAGAACAGCATCGTGTTCATTGGGAGCTTAATAAACTTCGACAAATAATCGACACTTTAGAAGCGAAAGACTGTCAAGCTCAAGCGGAGATTCAACGGCTTCATACTCAGATCCACGCAATTCAATCCAGCAAGTTTTGGAAGCTGAAGACAGTCTGGAATCGACTTAAAAAGCGCTTACCGTTGACCAAGCATTAGAATGAGACTACAAATTTCTAGCAGTAATGATTTTCGATCGTATCACCGGAGTAGAAGACGTGAGAGTGGGCGAAGAACCTAGTGCCACAGCAGATGAATGAGAATAATCCAACCGCATCTGTCATCATACCCTGCTACAACCAGGGACAGTATTTAGATGAAGCTGTAGAAAGCGTTTTGGCGCAGACCTACCAGAACTTTGAAATTATTGTAATTAACGACGGCTCCACTGATGCAGAGACAATTCAGATTCTCAGCCATTACGAGAAGCCTAAGTTAAAGCTGATTCATACTGAGAACCGAGGGCCTTCGGCAGCGAGGAATACCGCGATCGAGCACGCCTCTGGAGAGTTGATTTTACCGTTGGATGCAGACGATCGTATCGAGAAGACCTACTTAGAGAAAGCAATCAAAACTCTGGAGGGAAACCCTGACGTTGGCGTAGTCTACTGTGAAGCTGAGTTCTTCGGAGCCGAAACCGGTAAGTGGGAACTGCCAGATATTCAGTTTCCAGAAATCTTGCTAGGCAACAGACTCTTCAACACCAGCCTGTATCGCCGTGCCGATTGGGAAACAGTCGGGGGCTACAAGGAGAACATGGTTCATGGTTGGGAGGATTATGATTTCTGGTTGTCCCTTTTTGAGCTAGGTCGAAAAGTTGTTCGGATTCCTGAAGTACTGTTCTTCTATCGTAGAGTTCAAGGTTCGCGAGATAAGCAGATGACTCGTGAGCAGCGAGTTCAGTGCTTCGCTCAGATCTACCATAATCATCCTCGTCTCTATTCTGAAAACATTGGCTTTATCTTCAAGCACATTCTGGAGCAAAGCGAGGGATTGGACTTCCTAAAAGCTCAAGCTCAGTACCTGCAATCAGCGTTTAAGCAAAGCCAAACTGAGCTTCATCGAAGCCAAACAGAACTTTACCAGACTCAAACAGAACTAGGAAAAGCCTATCGATCGCTGGAAGGGGCGCAGGATTTCTTGCAGCAAACTCAGGCAGTACTGGGTCAAACTCAGGCGGAACTGGAACGATCGCAGGCAGCATCCAGGCAGTTACAGTTTGTGATTGAAGCAATGCAAACCAGCAAGTTTTGGAAAGCACGTGAGAAATGGTTTCGGCTTAAGCGTAGGCTGGGCTTGCCTGCCGAAGACACTTTGTAGATTGACTGCTTTTATTGAAAAAACTTTTGATAGTCAACTTTATCAGTCATAAAGCTAGTAAGCTCGACGCCATTTGGCGTTCTGGAGGAGCTTCAGGGGTGGTGAGGTTTGGACGACAGCGCCTACTTCAGATGTGGAGCGATCGCGTCCTCTATCCACACTGGGTTCGCCGACATTCGCTGAGTCAAGCAGCGATCGAAAACAGCAAGGTTCAGATAGAACAGTGGCAGTTGCAACCCAAGTTCTCAATCCTCTTGCCCGTCTACAATGTTGAAGCAAAGTGGTTGAAGAAAGCGATCGAGTCAGTTCGCAAGCAAATTTATCCTGGCTGGGAGTTATGCATTGCGGATGATGCTTCGTCTAATCCAGAGATCAAACCCTTACTCATCCACTATCAACAGCTTGATCCGCGTATCAAAGTTGTGTTCCGCTCAGAAAATGGACATATTTCTGCTGCCAGTAACTCAGCGTTGGCTTTAGCTACGGGTGAGTTTTTGGCGTTGCTAGATCACGACGATGAACTGACGATCGATGCTCTGTTTGAAAACGCTAAACTTATTAATCAATACCCCAACGCAGACTTCATCTACAGTGACGAAGACAAGATCAATGGTGTAGGCGATCGGCGCGAGCCGGTTTTCAAACCTGACTGGTCACCGGAGTATTTTCACTCCACGATGTACACCTGCCATCTGGGTGTTTTTCGGACAGAATTAGTGCGATCAATCAGCGGATTCCGGCTGGGCTATGAAGGCTCTCAGGATTACGATTTGGTGCTGCGGGTAATGGAGCAAACCGATCGTATTCACCACATTCCTAAAGTGCTGTATCACTGGCGCAGCATTGCGGCCTCGGCTGCCTCCGGCTCTGAGGCGAAACCGTGGGCCTACCAAGCAGGCTATCGGGCCTTGGAGGCAATGCTGGCTCGGAGTGCTTATCCAGGGCAGGTAGAAGAAACCCAGCTCCCTGGAATGTATCGGGTTCGGCGGGAGATTACAGGGCAACCATTGGTGAGCGTCGTGCTAGTGGGTGAGGAGCGATCGAGACAAGAAAACCGCGATCGTCTCCGTGCCAGTAGCACTTACCAACCTCTGGAGTTCCAAGCTGTGGAGTTTTTGGAGGACACGATCGACCCTCTCCCGCAACGCATCAGTCGTGCAGTGGACGCAGCGACAGGCGAGTTTGTGCTGCTGCTGAACCCTGACCTAGTTCCCAAAACGCCCGACTGGATCGAAGCAATGCTGGAGTTTGCCCAACAAAGAGCGATCGGTGCAGTTGGCGCAAAGATTTTGCTGCCCGACCATCGCATCCGGGGCGGCGGCTTGGTGTGGTTGCAGGCGGGGCCGCAGACAGCGTTCCATCACGTCGATAACCACTATCCGGGCTACTGTGGCTCCAATGTGCTGAACCGCAACTACTTGGCGGTGAGCGGCGACTGCCTGATGCTGCGGCGAGCAGTGTTCCTGGAACTGGGAGGACTGGATGCTGCCTTGCCGAGCTATTGGGATGTGGATCTGTGCCTCAAAGCGCACCAGGCAGGCTACCGCAACGTCGCTACTCCCTTTGCCCAAGGGCAGTTGAGCCACGATCGACCCAGAAACCCGATCGAGCTAAAACTTCTCCAGCAAAAGTGGCAATCCTACCTGAAGGCTGGAGATCCCTACTACAACCCCAATCTTTCTCAGCGCCGCGCCACTTTTGAGTTTGGGCGCTGCTGATTGGGCGTTGCTGGCAGGTTTGCTGGCTACAAATTTGCTGGCTACAAGTTTGCTGGCTACAAGATCGACAAGATAGGATGAGTCCGATTAGCTTCTTTTCTACGAACCCATGAAACTCTTACTAATCGGCGCGACGGGACAGGTGGGACAGGAATTGCAGCATACCCTGGCTCCCCTGGGAGAACTGGTTGCGGTGGGGCGCGAGACGATCGACCTCTCACAATCAGAGTCCGTGCGGCAGGCGATCGAATCCGTGCAGCCCCAGATAGTGGTGAATGCAGCCGCCTATACCGCCGTGGACAAAGCCGAGAACGAACCAGACCTGGCAATGCAGGTCAACGGGACGGCTCCGGGACGGCTAGCCGAAGCAACAAAAGCGCTCGGTGCTGGCTTAGTTCACATTTCCACCGATTATGTTTTTGATGGCTCCCAGAGCTCGCCCTACCGAGAAACCGACACGACGAATCCTCTGGGTAGCTACGGGCGATCGAAGCTGGCAGGTGAGGAAGCGATCCGGGCGGCTAACCCGCACCATCTGATCGTCCGCACTGCCTGGGTTTATGGAACACGCGGGCCGAGCAACTTCGTCAAAACGATGCTGCGCCTGGGAGCCGATCGCGAAGAACTGCGGGTCGTAGCTGATCAGATCGGCGCGCCCACTTGGTCGAGGGATTTGGCTGGAGCGATCGCCCAGATAGTTCCCCAACTCACGCCCGCAACCGCCGGAACCTACCACTACACCAATAACGGAGTCA
>DATNQR010000237.1:0-2941 GCA_036703905.1 Thermosynechococcaceae cyanobacterium | reverse complement strand
GGGTGCAAGGGCTTCGTCCGCAACAGAGGACAACGCCTTCTGCGCCCCAAACTCTGAGTAGTAACGCAACCTAGTTGACTCGCTCTGTATAGCCTGCTTTGATCCAGCCTTCCTGATTATTTTCCGCCAGGCGGATCTTTTGCCACTCCTTATCTGGGGTTTCTTCCAGTATCACAACGCGATCGTCGTAATCCAATCCTGCTACACGACTGCTACTGCGACTGGGCTTGTCGCGCAAATTCAGCCCCTCCGACAGCTTCACTCTAGCTTGATAGCCAGGGACGGCCGCCGCAGGAGAGGGCGAAACACTAGCGCTGGGCTGAGGCGCAGGCTGAGGGGGTGCTGGCTTCTCGGCGGGTTTGGGCTTAGGAGCGGGCTTGTCGTTGGGGAAGGTGGGTTTGGGCGGCAGAGCAGTGAACTGAGAGATCAAGTACTGGGCAGCCACGTAGCCACCGCCCATCAGCACGGCGATCGCCAGCGCAAAGCCTGTAAGAACTCTAATCAATCCTGCCCAACTCATAAAATTCGCCACTAAAAACGACGCTGGCAGCAATTGTACAGGGCGATCGCAGAATTGAGATCAAAGTTTGCGGTTGGGGTCAATTGCTGACTTTGGGCTTCAGCAGCTTGCGCTTTAAATTGCTTCGCCTTCACCTCACTCTGGCTGCTGCATCTGGCGCTGAATTCGATTGTTGAGGCTGCTGTGCTTGGAAGCCATTCGCGCTTTACCCGCCGCTGCCCAATCCTGAAGCAGTTGGATTTGCTCTTGGGCTGTGCGGGCCAGGGGGACAATTTGGCTGGCGGCTTCCAGAATGTCATCGGTATTGAAGTCGCGGTTTTGGCTGAAGCCAATATGCATCGCTTCCACCAGAGTTTGCTCGATTTCTGCACCAGAAAAGTCGGGAGTTTCGTAGGCCAGGCGATCGAGGTCGAACTGCTTCAGCGTGTGGGGGCGCAAACGAGACAGATGCACCGAGAAGATGGCTTGCCGTTCCTCCTGGCTGGGTAGTCCGACAAAGAAAATTTCATCAAACCGACCTTTTCGCAGCATTTCCGGCGGCAAAGCCTGAATGTTGTTGGCAGTAGCCACAACGAAGACGGGAGACGACTTCTCCGCCAGCCAAGTAATGAACGTGCCAAACACGCGACTGGTGGTTCCAGAATCGCCCCTGCCATCTGCCCCCGCAAAGGCTTTGTCGATTTCATCAATCCACAAAATGCAAGGGGCGAGAGCTTCAGCTAGCTGAATCATTTGGCGTGTACGCGATTCTGACTCCCCCACCAATCCCGCAAACAGCCGCCCCACATCCAGCCGCAGCAGGGGCAAATGCCAGTGGTGAGCGATCGCTTTCGCTGTCAGGGATTTGCCTGTGCCCTGAATGCCCACCAGCAGCAAGCCTCTAGGATGGGGTAAGCCATACTGCCGCGCCCGTTCCGAGAAGGCATTGCCTCGGCGCAACAGCCAGTCCTTGAGGTTGTCCAGTCCTCCGATGTCGTCAATGTTGGCCTGGGTCGGGTAGAAGTCCAGAATTTGCGTTTGACGAATGGTTTGCTGCTTCTCCTCTAGAATCAGCTCTACGTCTTCGGGCTGAAGCTGACCGTGGGTGGCGATCGCCCGGGCCAGCACTCGCCGAATGCGTTCGATCGACAAGCCCTGGCCCGATCGCACCAGATCATCTAGCAGGCGAGCGTCAAGAGTTTGGCCGGTTGCCTGAAGCAGGCGCTCCACCTCAAATTGAATTTCAGCCGCATTGGGTAGGGGAAACTCCAGCACGGTCAGCACTTCGCTGAGGTCGTCGGGAATGGAGATTTGAGGTGAGATGATCACCAGATTCTTCGGCTGAGACTTCAGCGATCGGGCTAGATTCCGCAGCTTGCGGGCTATGGAAACGTCTTCTAAAAATCGGTGGAAGTCCCGCAGGATGAAGACAGCAGCGGCACTAGCAGGCAATTTCTCCACCAGTTCCAATGCCTGCAACGGGTTACGCTTGCCAAAGCCTACGTCGTTCAGGTTGCCCTGGTAGCCATCGACAAAATCCCAGGTGTAGACGGCGCGGTTCCCCTGTTGTTTGGCGGATTGAGCAATCACTGCTTCGATCCGCTCTTCCTCCCGTGTAGGAATGTAGACCAAAGGATAGCGGGCCCGCAAAAGTAGCTCAAACTCGTCGCTAAAGCTCATAGTCGATCCAAACTGAGAGAACTGCAATGGCAGATGACACTCTCCCATTCTGCCTGGTTCACGCTCAGTTTCTATCGGAAAGTTGCTGCTTCAGAGATGCCAGAGACGACCAGCGCTGATCGATCGCTCCTGTAGTCTCAGATGACAGTTGAATTCCCGGACAGTCTGGCTCACACAGCTTCTTCTGAGGCAGTTCCAAACACAACTGCTCATAGATCCAGGTCGTTGGATCGAAGAACCCTTTAGGCGACAGCGTTTCCACCAGATCGTCGGTGGTGATTTCCTGGTCGAGCAATTCGATTTCATCGGGCTGCCCCGTGTCACTCAGCCAGATCAATTCGCTGGGGGCAATCTTGAGGCGATAGTTGTATTGCTGCAAGCAGCGATCGCAGGTGAGGGTAACGATCGTTTCTGCCTGAGCCGTCACCTTCAGATAGTTTCCCTGATGGGTGACTTGAATTCTGCCCTGCACTGGAGTTAGGGTTTCCAGGTCGGGAATAACCTCACTGAAGTCGATCTCCGTCGTAGATTGCGGAGCTTTGGTTAACTGCGGAATATAAATCGCTTGCATACTTTCGAGGTTCTGAAAGGTCAAAAGCAAGGAGACTCAAGACTAAGGAGCTTCAGGACTGATGAGAGGGAGCAACACCACTAATACAGCGCACCACTAGGCACTAATACAGCGCACCACTAGGCGGCGATCGGGTTCCTGTCCACGACTGTTAGTTTCCAGATCTTCCTGCTCTTTGAGAATAGTGTGAA
>DATNQR010000236.1:0-2521 GCA_036703905.1 Thermosynechococcaceae cyanobacterium | reverse complement strand
TCGGGCGCAAGACGATCACCATCAAAATGAAAGTCGGAAAGCTGAACCAGTCGCACCCCTTTGAGTGATTCGGGCAGGTCGGCGATCGTCACCTGCACTCGTTCAATACTCAATGCTCCGGTCAACAGTCTGTGCATACTGGTCCATCGAAGAAGCTACACCAGCCTAGCAAAAGTCAAGCCACTCAGTAGAAAAACCACTCAGTAGAAAAACCACTCAGTAGAAAAACCGCTTGATAGGAAAATAACCCGGCAGACGAAATGCCCGATCGTCGTTTGTTCTATTCCTGCCCCTTAGTTCGTTCAGTATCTGTGCAGTAAGAATCTGTGCAGTAAGAATCTGTGCAGTAAGATCCAAAAATAATCCGTTGCTCTCCTCCTAATGACTGCCTACACTGTCCACCTGGAATCAGTTCTAGAAATGTCTGACGAGCAGTTCTACAGGCTGTGTCGATCGAACCCCGACTTGAAGTTTGAACGCAATGCGGCTGGAGATTTGATCATCATGTCCCCTACCGGAGGAGATACGGGCAACTACAACTTTGAAATTGCGGTGGATGTCGGGATCTGGAATCGGCAATTCAAAGTTGGTAAAGCCTTCGACTCTTCCACAGGCTTCAGATTGCTCAACGGGGCAGATCGATCGCCCGATGTAGCCTGGGTGCGTCAAGAGCGCTGGGATGCCCTCACTCCCGAACAGCGAGTCAAGTTTCCCCCGATTTGTCCTGGTGATTGAACTCCGCTCCCCCAGTGACAACCTCAAAACTCTGCAAGCCAAGATGCAGGAATATCTCGACAACGGCGCTCAGTTAGGGTGGTTGATCAACCGAGTCGATCACCAAGTGGAAATCTACTGTCCCGATCGACCTGTGGAAGTGCCCTCTTCGCCGATGGAACTGGTAGCTGACCCAGTGCTGCCCGGATTTGTGCTGCGGTTAGAGTGGAGCTAATGCGACCTATCTCCCTACCCATGCACTATCGTCGGTTTGGCAAAACGGAACTCCAGCTTTCGGTCTTCTCCCTCGGAACCATGCGCTATTTGGACTCTGAGGAAACGGCGTATCAAACGATCATCGCTGCGATCGACCAGGGAATTAACCACCTGGAAACTGCCAGAGGCTACGGCGACAGCGAAAAATTTCTGGGAAGGGCATTAAAGAGAGGATTACCTGCACCACGATCGCAGCTTTGCATCACCACCAAAGCCCTGCTGACGGCAGACCCAAGCGAGATGTCTCGGACGATCGACGAATCTTTAGCGCAACTGGGAGTGGATTACGTCGATACTTTGGCGCTACACGGACTGAACACTTGGGAACATCTGGAGTGGGTGCAGCTCGATCGTGGCTGCATGGAACCTGTGCGGCAGGCCGTCGCAGATGGACGAGTGCGGCACGTTGGCTTTTCCACTCACGGGCCGCTAGAGGTGATTCTGGCAGCGATCGCTACGGATTTGTTTGAGTTCGTCAATTTGCACTACACCTACTTTTTCCAGCGCAATGCTGCCGCCGTGGACTTAGCGCACCAGATGGATATGGGCGTGTTCCTCATTTCCCCCGCCGACAAAGGTGGCTTGCTCTACACACCGCCCGATCGCTTGGCAGAACTCTTCCAGCCCTTCTCGCCATTGGAGTTGAACTATCGGTTTGCGCTGAGTGATCCCAGAATCCACACCCTGAGCTTTGGCCCTGCAAATCCTAGTGAATTAGCGTGGCCCCTGTCAGTGAGCGATCGCACCCATCCCCTAACTCCAGAAGAACTTCAGGTGTTCGATCGCCTGGAAGCCCAGCATCAGCAGGGATTAGGCAGCGATCGATGTAGCCAGTGCTATGCCTGCTTGCCCTGTCCAGAAAGCATCAACATTCCCGAAGTGCTGAGATTGCGAAACTTGGCTGTAGCCTACGACATGACGCAGTTTGGTCAATATCGCTACGAGATGTTTGAAAATGGCGGTCACTGGGTTCCCGGCAACAAAGCAAATCGCTGTACAGACTGTGGTGACTGCTTGCCACGCTGTCCAGAGGAACTGGATATCCCGAAGCTGCTGCGCGACACGCACCAGCACTTGAGCGGCAAGCCCCGCCGTAGGCTGTGGGAAGAGTAAAGATTGGGAAGGGTAAAGATTGGGAAGGGTAAAAAGAATCTATGCACGCAACCAGGTCGGAAAGTCCTGAGTGAACTGTTCCAGAGATATTAGAGTGATGTGGCGATCGTGGGCGATCGCTTCTCGCTCTAGCTGCGTGTTGTAGCCCCAAGCAGCCAAGAACAGGCCCACAGATTCCAGTTCAGGGAACTTGCGAATTTCTATGAGAGTTTCTAGCCGATCTTCTACAAACCAGAAGGTAGCGGTGGGGTTTTTTCTCACCAGATCTTGCAGAATAGCGGACTTGGGGCGCTTGGTTTCTTTACCGAAAATCTGCAAGCGGCTAGGATCTACGCTTTGCTGCTGGAGGAGTTGCTGAATGAAGCGCTTTTCCTTAGTGCTGATAATCAGCGCCGTAGTGGAACTGTTCTCAAGGTTT
>DATNQR010000235.1:0-3379 GCA_036703905.1 Thermosynechococcaceae cyanobacterium | reverse complement strand
AGGACATGATGCAGAACGATGTGCGCCTTAACTTTGTGGGCAACTTGGACGGGCTTCCTCAATCGCTCCAGAGCGAAATCGCCCACTCGATCGCCCAAACCCAGAGCAATCAAGGTACTCGGTTCACTGTAGCCACGAACTATGGCGGCCGGCAGGAAATTTTGCAGGCGTGTCGCGCGATCGCTCTGCAAGTGCAGCAAGGCTCCCTTCAGCCTGACCAGATCGATGCAGCTTTATTTGAGCGTCATCTTTACACTACGGGGGTTTGCGATCCCGATCTCCTAATCCGCACCAGTGGTGAGATGCGAGTCAGCAATTTTCTTCTGTGGCAGATTGCCTACGCCGAATTCTATGTGACTGATACATTGTGGCCAGATTTCGATCGCGAAGAATTCCACCGCGCCCTGCATTCCTACCAGCAGCGCAAACGGCGGTTTGGGAAGGTGTAGCTCAAGGTGCATATATGGCGACTAACACGATCTCTGTCAGGGATAGAAGCCTCGTACAAATACGTTTAGTTGAGGTAAGTGGTACAGGACATATCACTGTGAACAATCGGCATTTCGCGCTCAAGGCAGGGGAAACAATTGACATCACCCCCTCTCTTTGTGAAGGTGTCAACATCATTACATTTGTTGTCAACACAGACTCTATCAAGGATGACCCTTCGAGGTTATTGACTGGAAAATATGAGTGGCTGGGAAGATTTGAGGTTCATGTAGACGGGGAGATTACTGGCTCATATTCAAAGCGAGGCACGTACATCATAGGAGGAAGGAAAAACGTCATTGCCTCAATAGAAGTAGATGTTGTGAGAGACGTGAGTAAGCCCACAATCATGCAACTCATTAATCAACTTCAAAGAGTGCAAGGTATGACTGATGCAGCTAAAGCAGATTTTCCTCAGTCACATCCTCACATCGTCTTTAAAAACGGCACAGTTGTTCATACCTGGAGGAACTGGATGGGCATTGACCATGTGTTTATTGCTGACCGTTCTGGAGAGTGCGTTTATGGGGGATATGTTGGATGGATACACTCGGAGAACCTACAAGGTACTCTCCAAGCACTACACGACGAGTTGAGAGAGTATGTTGTCTAAGTTTAGATAGCCAGCTAACGCTTCACAGCAGTGAGCAGGACTGAGTTCGCGGTTATTTACCGTCGCCCAATGCTTCAGGGTGAGGGACAATTCCGTAACGAAAGCCGTTCGATCGAGAACTCTCCACACAAGCGGCGGTTCGGGAAGGTGTAGGTTAGGGCGTGGGCAGCGTGGAAGGGACGGGGACGATCGCACTCTCCTCCAACTGCGGAGCGGGGTCGATCGCGCCTCCAGAGATCGGATCGTTACTCAGCCAATCTCCCAGGAAGCCCGCTAGGGGAACGGCGGTGATCAATCCAGCGATGCCAACAAACTTCGTGCCCAGCAGCAGAGACAGCAGCACCCACACTGGCTTCAGTCCGGTAAAGCTGCCCAGAACGCGCGGCGTGACCGCTTGATCGACAATCTGATCGATCGCTAGGGAAGTCACCAGCATCCGCACTCCCAGGCCAAAGTCTTGAGTCATGATCAGCAAACTCATCGAGCCAAACGCCAGCACATCTCCAAAAGGAATCAGCGTCATTAGCCCAACGATCAATCCCAGCAGCAACCCGTAGGGCACTCCCAAAATCAAGAAAGCTACTGAGAACAGTACCCCCATCAGCAAGCTCAGCGTCGCTTGCCCAATGAAGTAGCTCTGGAAGTTGTCTTGCAGCAGTTTGCGGATGCGATCGGGATTGGCGATCGGCAGGCGCGAGAAAACTCCATCCCAGACCCGCCGCCCATCCAGCAGCAGATACAGCGTCAGCACTAGGGTCAGCAGAATGTTCGTTAGTCCGCCAACTGCCTCCAGGGTGAACACTAGGGTGTCATCGGCTATCCCTTCCAGGCTTCCCGGAAGCCGATCGCTTAGTTGATTGACCAGCCGCTTCAGGTTGATGGGTAAGCGATGGCTGGCAGCCCAGTCCTGAATTTTCTGAAGCTGGTGGACGATCGAGTTGAGCCAATTGGGAAGCTGCGCTCCCAGTTCCGTTACTTCCTCCAGCAGCACAGGGATCAGGGTCACTGCCAGAGCTCCCAGCGCTATCAAAGCCACCACTAGCACCAGCAACACGGCCCAGCCCCGCTTCAACCCGCTTTTTTGCAGAAATTTGATTGGATAATTCAGCACAAACGCCAGCACCGCCGCGATCGTGAGGATAGTGACTAACGGCTCAAAGTATTGAAATACCTGAAGCAATACCCAGCCGTTGAGGGCAAGGAAAGGCAAAATCAGCCAGGGTTTGAGCGATTGCCAGGAGTCCGTGGGCATGGAAGCAGTGAGGAATGGAGGAGTACTTCCACAATAAGAAACTTTCTGAGGCAGGGGAAACGGTAGAAAGGTAGATTTCACGGGCGATCGCTGGATTTTGGATCAAGGGCATCCCGCAAACCATCACCTAAGAGATTGAAGGCCAGCACCAGCAGCGTGATGAACAAGCCCGGAAAAATCGTTGCCCACGGAGCGGAGAGAGAGTAGCCGCCTTTGAAGGCATCCGACAGCATTGTTCCCAGCTCTGGCGTGGGAGGCTGTGCGCCCAAGCCCAAAAAGCCTAGTCCGGCCGCCTCCAGGGTGGCTGTGCCGATCGAGAGGGTAGCCTGAACGACGATCGAGCCAAGGCTTGCGGGGAGAATGTGCAGCACCAAAATTCGGCTGGGAGTAGCTCCCAACGCCCTCACTGCCTGAATAAACTCCTGCTGCTTCAGCGACAGCACCATCGCCCGGGTGAGGCGAATGAAAATGGGAATTTGCACCACTGCCACCGCCACCATTGCGCTTTGCAGCCCTGCCCCTGTGACTGTAACGATCGCGATGGCTAGCAAAATCGACGGGAAAGCCAGCAGGATGTCCGTTAGCCAGCCGATCGCCGTATCAATGCCACTGCGGAAGTAGCCTGCCAGCAGACCCAGAATTAGCCCGATCGCCAGCCCCAAACTCACCGACACTACGCTTACCGCTAGAGAAGTCCGAATTCCATACCATACGAGGGTTAGGATATCCCGCCCCAGGGCATCTGTCCCGAACCAGTGGGCTGCACTGGGCAACGCCAGTCGCGCTAGGTAATCCCGATCGCTGGCGGCATCGTAAGGACGCAGCACCGGAGCCAGCAGCGCCAGCAGCACCAAAGCGATCGTCAACCCTAGGCCAATCTTTCCTGAAGTGGACTGCCAAAACCGCCGCAGCGATCGAGGCTGAAGCAATTGAGGTTGGGAGGAAGTAGCCATACGCTCACCGCTTCAGAGCTAGGGTGACTCCATCAGCGATCGTCAGCATGCTCAGACTCACGCGATCGTCTT
>DATNQR010000234.1:0-4462 GCA_036703905.1 Thermosynechococcaceae cyanobacterium | reverse complement strand
ATGCTAAAGCGTTGCGTCCCTTTACTAAGGATGAATTTGGAACTGGACCAGCCGCGCCTAGTGAAGGGCATATCGAAGCGGTCAATCGATTGGTTGAGAGGTTTCGGACTCAACTCATTGAGAAAGCACGTTGGGTGGATGCAGCCGCACAGGCAGCACGACAGGAACCGACTAGCGATCGCCTCCAGCTTCTGTTAGAACGCAAACAAAAGATAGGCGACCAGGTGCTTTATCTGGAAGGCATCTGGGACTTTTACTTTGATATGTTTGTGCAACGGTTGTCTACCTTTGGCGAGCGGTTGCGGGCGATCGACCGAATTGCTGTAGGCTGTTACGAAAAAGTTTATGTTGGCTTAGGCACGGCAAAACCAGTTCCCAATCTACTCCCATTCAGCTATGCCGACAGTGGCTTCAGCCCCTATACGATTCGCCGGAATGTGCCAATGCAAAAGCTGCGGCACAACCCTAACCTATTTCCACTGATTGTCATCCCCCAACATCGACTGGATAACGTGTGGGCATTGTCAAGTGTATTGCACGAAGTTTCTCACAATCTCCAGGCAGATTTGGGCTTGTGGGAAGTCATGCCTGCCCGAATTTACGAGCGGCTCACCACCGAGGGGCGAATCCCGCCGGAAGTGGCGCAAGTTTGGGCGCAGTGGCACAAGGAGATGATGGCAGATATGTTTGCCCTAGTGCTGGGGGGTCCGGCTGCGGTCGAATCGTTGATGGATGTAGTGGGTCGCTCTCCTGCCAGTACGGTGCTATTTAGCCCCATGTCTGTCCATCCCACCCCTTATCTGCGGGTATTGATAAACCTCATCCTGCTGAAGCGTTTGGGCTTCAACCAGATGGCATCCGAGCTAGCACGAGTTTGGCAGCGTCTTTACCCCCGCATCGGGGCAAGCGGCATTCCACCCCAATTCATGAAAACCTTCTACCCTGCTGCTGAAATGACGGTGGATACGATGGTTTTTCAACCCTATCCGCAGTTTGGCAGTAAGTCGATGGCACAAGTGGTCGATTTCGGTCCTGCTCAGATGGACTTGATTCAGCAAGCGGGACGACGACTGGCAAAGGGTGAAGACCCCGGAACGATTCCGGTTCGGTTGATGATTAGTGCTGCTCGATTTGCCTTGGACTGCCGTTTGGCAAAACCCCAAACCATTACCGACAACTTTTACCGCATTCTAGGGAGACGATAACCCATGCCAGAATTAACCTCACAAGATCGAGAGAGTTATCAAAAGCTGTACAAGGCAGCCACAGGTTTGTCTGCCAAGATTTCTTTTAATCAAGTAGAGTCGAAGAAACTTAAAATCAGCGACTCGTTCACCTTGGAAGAATTGACCAAGGCTTTTTCTGAGAAGTTGTCCAAACCCGAAGACCTCTACAGCTTTGAGCAATTACAAGCAAAGGTTGAACTAACAGGTGGCTATCTGACGATGTATCAGCTTTTTGCAGACGTGATTAGCACGAGCAGCGTCAAGGATGGTATCAACCAAGCGAGTCAGGAACTACGAACTCAGTACAACCAACTCAAGGTGTCTCTGGAAGCGGTCGATGATGACTTCTTAGACAATGTGACAAGACCCTCCTCCGATCCGTTGTTCCTCAGGCTGCTGACAGACAGGACAGACACGAAGATCAAAGAATGGACACAACAGCTTATAAGCGATCAGGCTCCAGCCTTGACGGATAGTGAAGTTGAAAAGCTGATCAATGCCTGGGGAACAGTGGTTACAGAATTTGTTGAAGATGCAAGAAAGGAGAATGAGGATGGGAGCCGGGTGAACCCTGGTCAATCAACAACGATCGCCCATTTCTTTTGCATCCACGAGCAGCTAGAAGGGCTTTACAGCGAACTCTCCACGTCTGTTGCGTTGAATAGCTGAAGACCAATGCCTCAGTTCTAAATTATTGAAGAGATACTTAGCTATGAAAGCAACTAACACATCCTTAAATCGCAAACGGGCGCAGCAGTTTAGAGCATTACGCATAGGTTTAATCGGGCAACTTTACCTAACTAAACCGATATCAACTATTCCGGACGATCAAACATTGATTTTGAGCGATCTGCTAGGCAGCTTTAAGCGATTTGCGGGCAATCAGCAAACTACCTACGATTATCGACCTGACGACAATCGACAGGATGTTTACGAGAACGGTACAGGACAACCCAGCGCCACAACCACTGCAAATCGGCTAGCGCGTCAGGTTGACAATGCGATCGCTCAAGCGTTTCGCAAAGCACCTGGACGTGTTGCCCCCAATTTCGTCGATGCTCTGGATGCGGCTTTTCCCAACCCAAACAATGGGCGACTGGTTACCCTGCCGGTTCGCAGCGAGACTGTGCCGCTGAATCCGAATGGCTTCAGTCGTGGCAAGAGTTTGGAAGAATTTTCAACTCGGCAATTGGGGCTATACCGCCAAACCAGCGTGATTGCCACAGATGCGCTGAAACTGTTGGGCGAGTTGCGGACTTTTGTATCCGAGGCAGATAAGGAGCGGTTTGAAGCGTTGCGATCGCTCGTTCAATCGCAGATCGTGGCATTAGTTGAAGAATTTGGACGAGCCGATGAACCTCGTTCGGCCAGGGTTTTATCGACATTGCGATCGCTCCAGGAATATGTCATTGAGTTGGGTGAACAGGGTCAATTCAACAATCCATTGTTGGCTGCCACCATCGATGACGAAGATCAAATCACTAAGTTTGATGTTTTGACCAACTACATCAAACTGATGAGTCGAACTTGGGCAGAGTACTATAACGCGGAAAAATCGGGTCGGGTTTACTCCATCAGTGAACGAGCAGATCGTGCCAGAGTCCTGTTGCCCATTGTGTCACAGGCGAATCAAGATTTGAGTAATGCGCTCGAATCGGTTGGCTTGAGTGCAACCGAACGCCGTTCGCGGGCTTGCCTATTCACCACGCTGCGATCGCCTGCAATTGAAGTCTTTTCTGGGAGTGACAAGGGTTCAGATCTTCTCTCAACGACTGAAAATGAAACTTCAGCGTGGTTGCCAGATATTACCGTCAGCGATTTGCAGGATTGGTTGAATCGGTTCTCAACGATGGAAGCACCCGGCGCATTGACCAGTGTGTATGGAATTGATTTCGTCACTGACCAAGCCGATCGCCTGTTCTGGACGATCGCTCCCATTGTTGGATACCTCAAAACAACGCGATCGCTCAATCCATCTGGACAGTCAACCCTGGCTCAGATTCTCTCCAATGAACGGGTCGGTTTGGCATTTGACAATCTGTTGAGCCAGCTAAATGCCCTTGCTGACCTGGCTGTCTGATGGTTGTAAAGACTCGACATCGTAAGTACTAGAACGACAATTGGGAGTTTTTCATGACTAAGACAAGAGAGTATGACAAGCGCAACGATCAGATTGCAGAATTGTTGCAAGAATCAATTAAAAATTTAGGTCCAGAACTGATTGCTAATCCAGAACTGGCAGAGATTCTCAATCGCAAGATTGATGAACAGGTCAATGAGTATTACGCCACCCAAAATGGTAAAGATGCTCCAATCGATGGGGGACTGGCTGACCTGATTGGACTGGGCAAGGATGCTCCGGCAGACTTGGGTGATACTCAAATTTCGCGGGGTGTGGTGGATTACGATGATACCGTCACGAGCGATCGCATTCTCGCCACCGCAGACCTCTACTACCTCTATGTACACGAACGTCTGGGTGTGTTCCGCGTCGTGAACAAGCTGCAAGAGCTATTCCGAGCGGGAACTCTGCGGATTTCCAGTGGCGAGGGCGCTTACGGGTTGTATCGCTTCGATAAGCACAATATTCTGCGCTATCACAAACGCGATCGGATGCAGGCATACCGCCGTGTTTTTGGCTACACCAGAGCTAATCCCGGTGCAGGGGCGCGTCCCAATCCTCAGTTTCATGGATTGTTTACTCACTTCATTGGGGAATCTGCCAAATACTGGCGCGATAAGCGAGTTAGCGAGGTGATACGGGAGCGGGCGAACGATCCGACGTTTGGGTCAGTGGCGATCGTGCGTCGTGCCGGACTCGACCTCCGTAATAATATGAAAAACGCCTCCTACGGCTACATCAATGTGCTGCGGGTAGAAACCAGTCAGGCACTTGCCGAAGCCTTCAAAGTGCTGAATTCTCCCGACCTGAAAGCTCAGTTCGGTGCGGACAACGCCTGGGACATGATCGAACTGGTGCTGTGGCAATACTTTCATGAATCGGTTCACGCCAGCACCATGAACCGCATGGCAGTGAGTGGACGCGAAATCATTCGCTGGTTAGCAGAACCCTTCGTCCTGCAAAAGAACCGCACCGACTTTGAAACCCTGCTCTATCGCATTGCCGAATACTCGGAAGAGTGGCTCTCCAGCGCGGAAGGAATGCAGATGAACCGCCCAACACCGCCACCCCGTCAGGTTTATATGCAGGGGCCACCTCCAAGTGGTGCAAGACC
>DATNQR010000233.1:0-5522 GCA_036703905.1 Thermosynechococcaceae cyanobacterium | reverse complement strand
TAAAGAAGTTATACCGGTGTGAGCGTTTAGAGCGATTGCCCTGTCATTTCCAAATTTGAGGTAGTGCAGTAGCAAGCGAATTGAGTGTTTCAGCTTTCTACTGACTTGGAATAACATAAGGTCTTGCGGTGCAGACGGGCTAAGTAAGGTTGCTTGAACGTTAAACAAACGTTGGACAATAGAGCAGATTGTTGAGGGGTTGAGTAGTCTGAAAATGAGAGCATTAGTCACTGGAGCAAACGGATTCACGGCTTCTCACCTAGTCAAGGCGTTGGAGCAACGGGGCGATTTCGTTAGAGGATTAGTGCGACGATCGAGCAATCTGTCGCGGTTGGCGGGCTGCAATCTGGAATTGGTTTATGGAGATGTGAGCGATCGCGGGTTGCTTCAGACGGCAATGGCGGAGGTAGACACCGTGTTTCATGTGGCAGCTTATGTGGAACTGGGAATTGTCAACAAAGCAGAGATGGAGCGGGTCAACGTTGGGGGAACTCGTGCTGTCCTAGAGGTAGCCCAAGCGGCTGGGGTGAGCAAATTTGTGTATTGCAGCACGATCGGGATCTACGGCGACACGCAAGGACAGACTGTAGACGAGACGTTTCAGCGATCGCAGGTGGGATTTTCTTCGGCTTACGATCACACTAAATTCGTGGCCCAACAGTTAGTCGATCGGGCTAATGCTGAGGGATTGTTCACGTTGAGTCTGATGCCCTCTGGCATTTTTGGCGTAGATGATCCCCACTTTGTTCCAGTGCTGCGGCAGTTTCTCAAGGGAGGGCTGAAGCTGTGGGCGGGAGGCGATCGAGTGACAGGTGTGGTTCACGTTGATGATCTCGTGGCGGCGATGCTGCTGGCGGTCGAGAAGGGCGAAGCCGGGGAACACTACATCATTTCAGCAGGCGACCTGACTACTCGCGAAATGTTTGCGATTCTCAGCCGCGAATCTGGCGTTCCGACTCCAGCAGAAGCCCCGGAATTTCTAGTGCGATTAGTGGGCAATCTGCTTGAGCCGATCGGACGATTGTTCTCCTGGCAGCCACCTCTCAGCCGTGAACGAGTCCACTACATCTACGATCGCTGTGTGCGGGTGGATGCCAGCAAAGCCAAGCGAGAATTGGGCTGGCAACCGCGATCGGTTGAAGAGACGCTGAAGGAATTGGTGGAAGCAGGAAGGTCAGATTAGGTTCTGTTGACTTTTGAATCGAGAACCTCAACCCGGAACTTCAACACAAACTAGACGAAGTTGGCGATCTGAGCGAGTAGCTGCTCTGGTTGATCGATCGACACAAGGAAAGGTTCGGGGAGTTCTAGTGAAGGGAGATCAAGAGACTCAGGACTGACCACCACCACGGGCAGCGATCGGGTAGCGGGGTTCTGATACATACGGCGCAGCAGATCCGTGGCGTTGAGGCTGGAGCGAGTGCTGAAAACCACGGCGTGGGGCTGAAGCACTTCAACCTGGTGAATTGCGGCAAGCTCATTGCTCATCCAGATCACATGATGCCCGGCCGTGGTCAGCAGGTCGCACACTGTCGGGGATGTGAGTTCCTGATCGTCAATTAGCACAATGCGCCCCTGAGCAGAGCGCGGTGGAACTGGAGCAGGCAGAGACGATCGGCTGCTACTCAACTCCTGCGCGGGGAGCGACACGGTGAAACTAGAACCCTGAGACTCTCTAGAATCGACGACGATCGAGCCACCGTGTAGGTCAATCATTTGCTTAGTCAGGGCCAACCCCAGTCCCGTTCCCTCATAGCGGCGGTGGTAAGTAGAATCTAACTGCTGAAACTTCTGGAACAGCAGCGATCGCTGGCTTTCTGGAATACCAATGCCTGTGTCTTGCACTTGCAGCACCACGTTCTCTGCCTCACGCCACACCCGCAGCGTCACCTGTCCTCCGGCCGGCGTGAACTTGACTGCATTATTCAGCAAATTGAGCAAAATCTGCCGGACTCGGCGCGGATCGGCAGTGAAGCGATCGTTCTCCTTTTCCAGGTGCAGTTCCAGTTTCAGGTCAATTTCTGCCTGCACCGCCTTGTCCTTCAGAATGCTGAAGGTTTCTTGCGCTGTTTGAGCCAGAGAAAACTCGCTCACCTCCAGCATCATTTTGCCGGCTTCTGCCTGAGATATATCCAGAATGTCGTTGATCAATTCCAGCAGGTGCTCGCCACTGCGCTGAATCGTTTTCAGGTAGTCTCGTTGCTTCTCTAGGGGCAGAAACTTTTCTCCAGCTTGACCCGTGGGCAGGCGTAGCAAAGTCGCTGTCATGCCAATAATGCAGGTGAGGGGAGTTCGCAGTTCGTGGCTCATGGTGGCGAGGAACTCTGATTTGGCCAAGCTGGCTGATTGAACGGCGGTGAGGGCATCGCGTAGTTCTTGAGTGCGATCGATGACTCGGCGTTCTAGAGTCTGTGCCTGCTGCTGCACTTGAGCGTAGAGCTTTGCTTGCTGAATGGCGATCGACAGGTGCTCGGCAACGTGGCGCACAAAAGTTTTTTCCGGGTCTTTCCAGGGGCGCGGCTCCAAGCACTGGTGGGCAATCAGTAAGCCCCAAAGTTGCTCATCCACAACGATCGGCGCAATTAGTTTTGCCCGCACCTGAGCTTGGCGCATCAGATTCAACAAGCAGGGGTGATGGGCGTAGGTGACTTCGCAATCGTCGATCGCCAGCGTGGAACCTTTGCGGTACTTTTCTCTACAATCGGGTACTTCGCTGAACCAGTTCGTTGATTCGGTCAGGTGCAGTACTGAGGAAATCTCATCCCTAACCCTAGCTTCATAGCTGATCTGTCCTGAACTAGCTTGTCCTGACTTGGCTTGTCCCGACCTAGTTTGTCCTGATCCAGCTTCTCTCGGACGGGTCGGCCCTGACGCTTGATTGGTGGAGGTGAGTAACAGAGAGTTGACTACCGACGGTGTAAATTCGTAGATCACCAGTCGATCGGCTTGCAGAATTGGGCGCAACTGGCGCACCGCCGTCTCCAGAATTTCTGGTAGCTCCATGCTCTGCCGAATCTGAGTCGTCACCTGGTTTAGCAAACGTTCCTGCTTCACCTGCTGCTGAAGCGCGTCCGCCACCACTAAATCACAGGAGATATTGCTAGCAGAGGGAACGATCGGCAGGGTAGTCGTTAGCACTTCTACTAACTCCAGCACGAACTCGCTTTGCACGATCGCATCGTTTGGTTGAAGCTGTCGGACGGCTTGCTGAAGCGCCATCACCTTCGCACCATCCTCAACCTGAGCGCTGAGTTGGGTGATGAGTTGGGTAATGAAGTTGGCGATCGTCTCTGGGCTATAGCTCAACCTGACCCGATACTCCTCAATATCAGTCGCCTCCCCCAGCAGCAGCCCACTAAACTGAGCCGACACGACCAGAACAAACCGATCGCCACGATCGCTCCAAACCAGCTCTGGCAGGTGGTGATCCGTCAGCACTAACGCCTGCTCGGAAGCTGACCGCGCTGTTTGCTCCAGGACGTTGCTGAGGTGAATGAAAGCCGCAAGCGGCAAAAGGCGAGGAACGCTGGAGGCGCGATCGATGGGCATACTCGAAGTGAGATGTGCAAGTGAGATGTGCGTGAATGCTGCTTCCCTTTCAGCGTACAGAATCGCGATAGCCCTTGGGATCTTCAATCGTTAAGTCATTCAGAAGTTGTTACGATCGTCCCAGTTCGCTTTTCTATCGCCATAGCCTTCTAAGTTGGGACGGGGGAACCCCTAGCTGGGGGCAACGCTCCCAGAGTGTCCCTCCAAACCCGATCGCTCAAATTGTCTGTCTACAGCCATAACTTCATGCCGCGTAAACAAAAGTTTCCCTACCTGATTGGTTCCAAGTGGACGGCCTGCCAGACGATCGACGGCTGGCGACACTTTCAAGTGATGAATCGACAGAACCAAGATCGCTGGGTATTTGCCGAAATGGTGGCTTCTTGCGATCCGGCGGTGCGGTTTTGGGTCAACGCAAAAATCCTGAAGGATCGCTCGCTCTGGCAAGCAGGCTGGCAATCGCTTCAGGAGATGGCTCTCGATCGGGCAGTCCAGGCAGGAGAGCCGGATCGAGTTTAGAGGATCGAGTTTAGATGTCCAGAATCTAGGTTGTGTTGAAATTCTGGGTTGAAGTGGGAATTTGAGCGCTTTGCCCCCTGTTAAAGGCTTCGCCCTCAAGCTCCCTTAACTTAGATATCCAGATCCACCAGATTTAGTTTGGGCGCATTCGCCTCAATAAACTCTCGTCGGGGAGCAACTCGATCGCCCATCAGCACTGTGAAAATGCGATCGGCTTCGGCTGCATCCTCAATCTCGACCCGCTTCAGGGTACGACTGTCGGGGTTCATTGTGGTCTGCCACAGTTGCTCTGGCATCATCTCGCCCAGTCCCTTAAAGCGCTGAATGTCGTATTTAGCGTTCTCTGGAAAACCAGCAATGATCTGATTGCGTTCACGATCGCTGTAGCAGTAATAGTGGTTTCGACCGCGCTCGATCTTGTAGAGCGGCGGGCAAGTGATGTAGATGTAGCCCTGATCCACCAGCGATCGTTGGTAGCGGTAGAAGAACGTCAGCAGCAGCGTCCGAATGTGCGCTCCGTCCACGTCCGCATCGGTCATCAGGCAAATCCGGTGATACCGCAGTTGAGATGGGTCGAACTCCTCGCCTTTGATGCCCAAACCCAGCGCCGTGATTAACGCTTGAATCTCGGTGTTTTTGTAGATCTTGGCATCGTCAGTTTTCTCAATGTTGAGGATTTTACCCCGCAGAGGCAAGATTGCCTGGAAGCGGCGGTTACGCCCCTGCTTGGCTGAGCCACCAGCCGAATCTCCTTCCACAATGAAGATTTCTGATTCCGCTGGATCGCGGGAACTGCAATCGGCCAACTTTCCGGGCAGCGTGGAGGATTCCAGCACGGATTTACGCCGCACCAGTTCACGGGCTTTGCGGGCGGCTTCGGCAGCGTTGAAAGCCTGAATCGCCTTTTCTAGAATCGCGTCAGCTACGCCAGGTCGGAACTCTAGATACTCCGTCAGCACTTCGCCCACCAGGGAATCAACAATGCCGCGGACTTCGGTGTTACCCAGCTTTGTCTTGGTTTGGCCTTCAAATTCGGGTTCCGGCACTTTGACGGAGATTACTCCAGTCAAGCCTTCGCGGATGTTCTCCCCCGCCAAGTTAGAGTCGCCTTCCTTTAGCTTGTTGCGTTTGCGGGCGATCGAGTTTAGCGTTCGGGTCAGTACTGCCTTCAGACCTTCCAGGTGCGTGCCGCCGTCGATCGTCCGTATATTGTTGGCAAAGCCCAGCAGGTTATCGCTATAGGCATCGGAACACCACTGCAACGCCACCTGCACCTGCACATTGTTCCGCTCACCCTGGACATAGATTACCTCCTCGTGTAGGGCTTGCTTGTCCTGGTTCATGTAGGAAATGTATTCCCGGATGCCGCCTTCGTAGAAGTAGTTTTCAATATGGGGCTGGTTGTCCTTCAGCAGTTCCAGGCGGTTGTCAGTGAAGGTAATTCTCACGCCACC
>DATNQR010000232.1:0-1769 GCA_036703905.1 Thermosynechococcaceae cyanobacterium | reverse complement strand
GCGGCCTGAGTTCGATCGCGCACCTCCAACTTTTGCAGGATGGCGTGGACGTGGACACGCACCGTTCCTGGAGCAATGTAGAGTAACTCTGCAATTTCCTGGTTCGATCTTCCGGCAGCAACCAGGGTCAAAATTTCCTTCTCTCGACGAGTTAGGGCCTTTCCCAGAGCTTCGGGCTGGGGGGTTGGGTCAGGGGCAGGGATTTGGAACGCCGCCTGAATCTCGGCGGTGGCGCTGGAGTCCCACCAGGAAGCTCCAGCAGAAACCGATCGAATCGCCAGAACTAGCACTTCTGCCGCAATTCCCTTGAGGCAGTAGCCCTGCGCTCCCACCGAGATCAAGCAAGAGATCAGATTTTTTTCCGATCGTGAAGTCAACACCAGAACAGGCAATTCTGGCTGCTGCTGTTTAATCTGCCGACAGGCTTCCAATCCGCCGATACCAGGTAGCCCAATGTCTAGCAGCACCAGATCAAGAGGCGATCGCTTAGTGAGGGCGACGGCGGTTTCTCCATCTTCTGCCTCTGCTACAACCTCGAAACCTGGTTCCTGCTGGAGGCGCACACGTAAGCCTAAACGGAACAGTTCGTCGTCTTCTGCCAGCAGAATTCTGAGCGGGGGTCTCATTGGGTTTGGCGCTGGCTTACTCCATCAAAATACCACTCGCCACATCGCTTGGCTCAAGGGCGAGGAAGACGGTTCTCCCTGTTTCAGCCTAAAAACTCGGAAGCCACAATCATTGAGCCGATGCCGGAGTCGGTGAGGATTTCTAGCAGCAGGGCGTGGGGAACGCGACCATCAATGATGTGGGCAGCCCGGACTCCCTGGGCCAGCGATCGTACACAGCAGTTGACTTTGGGGATCATGCCGCCGGAAACAACTCCGCTCTCGATCAGCTTGCGGGCTTCCTGGATATCCAGCCGGGGAATCAGGGTTGAGAGGTCTTTGTAATCCTCCAAAATGCCTGCGGTATCGGTGAGCAGCACCAGTTTTTCGGCGTTGAGGGCGGCGGCCAGTTCCCCCGCCACGGTGTCGGCGTTGATGTTGTAGGCCTGGCCGTTGTCGTCTGTGGCGACGCTGGAGACGATCGGGATGTAGCCCGCATTCACCAGGGCTTCCAAAACTTTGGTGTCTACGCTGGTTACTTCTCCCACAAAGCCAATGCCTTCCTGGTCAGACGGTCGGGCTTTGATTAGATCTGCATCTTTGCCGCACAGTCCCACTGCTTTACCGCCCGCTTGATTGATCAGGGCCACGAGTTCTTTGTTCACCCGCCCCACCAGCACCATTTCCACCACATCCATCGTGGCGGCATCGGTCACGCGCAGTCCGTTCTTGAACTGCGGCTCAATCCCCAATTTATCCAGCCAGGTATTGATCTCTGGGCCACCACCGTGAACCACCACCGGCCGCAGACCAACGCAAGCCATCAGCACCACATCCCGAATCACCTGGTCTTTCAGGCTGCTGTTTTTCATCGCTGCGCCGCCATATTTAACGACGATCGTCTTGCCGGAAAGCTGCTGAATGTAGGGTAAGGCTTCGCTGAGAACCCGAACTCGCGTAGCTTCTTCTTTCTCAATGTACTCACTGTTAAGCATGGTCAGCCGAGGGTGAAGATCAATCGCTTTGCATTTAGAGCAGGTTTGAGAGAAGGTCTGAGAGATTCTGTCGCCTGTAGGTAAAGTGTGAAAGATTCCCCGGAGTCCCTCTGAGGTGGAGATTAAGAGGCCAGTTCTCCCTTTCTGAGGAGAGCTAGGGGGAAGGTGT
>DATNQR010000231.1:0-2509 GCA_036703905.1 Thermosynechococcaceae cyanobacterium | reverse complement strand
GAGGAGTGCCGCGAATTCCTCGATTTGTTTCGTGTTGCAACTCAACAGGGGAATTTGACCAACATCCAGACGGCAGAGTGGGGAGCGGTGCGGGAAGTGTTAACGAGTGTTTCGCGCTCGCGGTCGCAGAAAGGGTTTACTCCCACTGAAACAGCGCTGTTCATCTTCTCGTTCAAGCAACCCCTGTTCAAGCGAATGCGGCAGCAGTTAAAAGACCCGGTTGAGCTGGGTGAGGAAATCTGGCGAGCCACCACTTTGCTCGATCAACTGGGTCTGCTGTCGATAGAAGTGTCTCAGAAGGCACAGGAAGAGGTGGTTGCACGGCAGCAGGAAGAGTTGGTGGAATTGTCCACGCCTGTCGTCAAACTGTGGGAAGGAATTCTGTCCTTGCCGATTATCGGCACGCTGGATAGCGCCCGTAGTCAAGCCATGATGGAGTCCCTGTTGCAGGCGATCGTCGATACTGGCTCAGAAGTTGTCATTATTGACATCACCGGAGTTCCCACCGTCGATACCCTGACTGCGCAACATCTGCTCAGAACCGTAACTGCTGCCCGCCTCTTGGGAACCGATTGCATCATCAGTGGTATTCGCCCACAGATTGCCCAAACGATTGTCTATCTGGGCACTGATCTTGCCGACGTGACAACCAAAGCCACGTTAGCCGATGCTTCTCTGATGGCGTTGAAGCGCTTGGGAGTGACCGTCAATCGTCCCTAATCCTGCTTGCTACGCTTCAGGTGGATAGGCACGATCGCTTCGCCATAACGTGTCGAGTCTCAAAAAGTTGATCGGGCTACCAGAGATGCGCGATCTCTGCAACTGCTTTGTTTTGGGCAGATGGACGCGGACTTACAGTTGCATCAGCAGGGGCAGCAGAAACGGGCTGTTTCCGCACCGCCCCCTACCTTGAAGTTTCCCTGCCAAGTTGCCCCGATCGCCCTTGTGCTACCTGCAAGATTGTTTGAGTCAACTCAAAGGGATCAACTGGCTTGGGCAGATAGCGCTGAAAGCCTGCCGCCAGCGCTCGTGGCTGCTGCTCTCTTTGGGAATAGCCAGAAACGGCGATCGTAGGCATCCTGCGGTCTGAGACCACTTGCAAAGCTCTGACCTGACGCAGCAGCGCGTAGCCATCCGCCTCATGGAAGTGGAGACCGCTCATCATGATACTTGGAAACTCGTGAGCGAGAACCGCTAGAGCTTCCTCGACCGAAGCTGTTGTTTGCACCATAGCTCCAGCAGATTCCAGAATTAGGGTGTACAACATCCGGGTGTCCAAGTCCTGCTCCACCACTAAGATTTGTAAGCCCTTGAGATCCGCTAACGACTGAGACAAAGCGACCGTTCCTCTGCTGGAATGCAGCAATACTTTTGCTCTCGGAGTTTAGTGACTCAATCCCGCGACAACAGACTAGGTTGGGGCTGTTATCAAAAAATCGTGTTAGAGAAACTTGACCCTGCTATCTGAGCCTAGCGAAACTAGCGGGTTGGAGTGAACACCTTTAGGCTAAGATTGCCCGCGCGGTGCTTGACTGAGGCTGCCGAATGTGTGCTGAGCAACGAACGCTTGTATCACGACTCCTGTGCAACTGCGTGGCAGCTTCAAGCCTAAAGAAAAACCCACCGAGGGGTGGGCTACCAAAAAAGAAGCTTTCCCATCTTATCGAGCGACTGTCGAGATGGGGGCAGGCGAAAGGGCACAATCTTGGTCATGCAGTCATGAAGCGAAGCTGCTTGATCTTTGAGTTGGGGCAAGCGAGTTTGAATGAAGTTTCTGACCTACCTGAAGGATGCCGTTTTTGCCGTTCTGGCTCAGCAGCAGGCGGAGTTGGCGGAGTTGCAAAAGGCGATTCCTGATATTGCGGCACTGCTGTTTGCTGAGTCAGCCGCTCGTTCAGGAGAACTCGGCTGAGTTTTTGCTGCCTATGTTCTGGAGAAGCAGGAAACCTGTGGGTAGTCTTTAAACTGCTGCGTAGTTGAATCACTTACGTAGTTAAATGGCTCGATCGCTGCAACACTAATTTTATGGCTGAGTTTTAATGACTCAGTTTTGTCCTCCTAATGTTTCTGGAGAAAACCTAATGTCTTTTGAGCTTCTCAAATCGCTACCCGTTGGTGCTGATTCTGTGCTGACAACTCCCAGTGCCCCGGTGCTGGATAAAACCAGTTTGACCACTGTGCTACCGGGGCAAGTCCGCCCCAATGCCTCCTTGCTGTTTGTCGATAGCTCCGTATCGGACTACGGGCAACTCGTGGCGGGGGCAGCGCCAGGAACCGAAGTTCACGTTCTCACCTCGGCCCAGGATGCGGTGACGCAGATTACCAACACACTGCTGGGACGCAGTGGCATCTCCAGCTTGCAGATCGTCTCCCACGGCGAAAGCGGCGGGCTAGCTTGTGGCAGCAGTCAGCTGAACTTGAGTGACTTGCCTGGGTATGCGGCGCAGGTGCAGAGTTGGAGCAAAGCGCTGACGGCAGGAGCAGACATCCTGCTGTATGGATGTAAGGT